>JAEXGX010000018.1 GCA_023450535.1 Pseudomonadota bacterium
ACCCCTTCCATCAGACAGCCGTCACCGAGAAAAACCCAGGTGCGGTGATCGACAATATTCAGGCCGTCGCGGTTGAAGCTCTGAGCCAACATGCGTTCAGCCAGCGCCATGCCTACGGCTGTGGCAAGGCCCTGCCCCAGCGGTCCGGTGGACATATCCACGCCGGGCGTACGGTCGCATTCCGGATGGCCGGGCGTCAGCGACCCCATCTGGCGGAAATTGCGGATCTCGTCCATGCTCAGAGCATACCCCGTCAAGTGCAGCAGCCCGTACAACAGCATGGAGGCGTGACCATTAGACAGCACAAAACGATCGCGGTCAAACCAGGCCGGGTCGGCAGGGTTGTGCTTCAAAAAGCCGCGCCACAGGGATTCCGCCATGTTGGCCATGCCGAGGGGGGCGCCGGGATGACCTGACTTGGATTTTTCAACAGCATCAATGGCCAGTGCGCGCAGGGCGTTGGCGAGTTCGGAACGATTGGGCATATAACCTCCAGCGCCGGTAAAGCCGGGCCGCGCTTGCCCCGCGCGGGGCGTTTTCCGTACCGGTTCAGGAAGATATTTCCCTGCGCGGCGGATTTTTCAGAGCAGTGTCACATTGAAAATATGCATGACCGGAACACAGAGCAGTTCAACTCTGTAAGGCTATACCGCAAACAAAAACAGCGCGCAAACATTCCATTTCCTTTGGAACAGCACGCAACGCCGGCGGAAAATTACCCTACTGCGGCATTGAAGGCGGCAAGACGTTCGGCAAGGGGGGGATGCCCGAAAAACGCCGAACCGGAAACCAGCACATCGGCTCCGGCACGGGTCAGTTCTCCCGTATTTTCCGGCGTCACTCCGCCATCCACCTGTACATGGCAGACGCGTTCGCCAAGCATGGCCCGCAAAGCGCGAAGCTTTCTGTACGTGGCGGGCAGGAATTTCTGACCGCCGAAACCAGGGTTGACGCTCATAAGCAGTACCATATCCACGTCATCCAGCACATACCCCAGCATCTCCGGCGGCGTGGCGGGATTGAGAGCAACGCCCGCTTTCATGCCCAGACGGCGGATCTCCGCCAGCGTACGTTGAAGGTGGCGGGTAGTCTCGGCATGCACTACCAGCATGTCCGCCCCGGCATCCCGGAAGTCGGAAAGATAGCGCTCCGGTTCCTCAATCATGAGGTGTACGTCGAAAAACAGGGAGCTACGTTTGCGTAGCTCCCTGATGACATGCTGGCCAAAGGTGATGTTGGGCACAAAACGCCCGTCCATCACATCCCAGTGTACCCATTGCAGCCCGGCTGCTTCAAGAGCGCACAGGGTTCCTGCCAAATCGCCGCAGTCGGCGGAAAGAAGCGAAGGAGAAAGAATCATGACGCATGCTCCGGACTATGAGGGAGGGAAAAACGGGAGAGAACAGCGTGCAGTTCGCGCAGTTCACGGGCAGCGTCCTCCAGCGCCCGCAGGTTTTCGCCAGCCTGAAGCGCAAACTTTCCGGCGGGAGGAACAGCCAGCCTGGACGTCAGCAGGGGCGAGGGCGCTGCCAGAGCCGATGGCGCTACGGGCACGGCAAGCTGCGCCGAAGCACATGGCCTTGATTCGGAAGGAACAGACAGCGGAGAAGCAGACAGATTGGGACGCGGAGCGGGCATGGGCATTTCGCCGGAAAGTATCCGGCGCGCACCATCAATGGTCATGCCCCTTTCATGCAACAGGGAACGGATACGCCGCAACACGCGCATATCGTCTTCCCGGTACAGGCGTTGCCCTTTGGGCGTGCGCAGGGGCGCAAGCTGAGGGAATTCCCCTTCCCAAAAGCGGAGCACGCAGGTCTTCAGTTTCAGGGCGGCGGCGGCTTCCCCTATGCGGTACAAGCGCCCGTTTCCCTTGTCTTTTGCCATGCAATGTCTCCCCGCCGCCATGAGTCTTTCCTACTGCGCGGCGGCCTTAGCAAAATTAAAGGCAGCCCCGGAAATACGACGCCTCGTTCCGGAACTGCCTTTCTTTTTATATCTCTACGGGCAGAGCCTGCACAAGGGCGGAAACGATCTTTTCCCGCTCCTTGTCCACTTCAGCGTCCTGCAAGGTACGCTCTGCATGACGGAAGGTCATACGGAAGGTCAGGTTACGTTCCCCTTCTGCTCCGGCCCGTTCGCCCTTGGGCTCATACAGATCAATGAGTTCCACGAATTCCAGAATGGGATTTTTGCTACCCCGTCCGGCTACCCGGATGCACATAAAGATGTCTTCCACCTTGATTCCGGCCTTCGCCCGCACGGTCACATCGCGGCGCACGGGAGGGAAGACGGGCAGAGCATGGAAGGAACGATGAACTCCGGAAGCAAGCTCCCGCAGAAGATCCAGATCAAGGTCGGCCAGCCATACTTCCTTGCGGGCATGGTAAGCATCCGCCATATCCGGCCGGACACGTCCCAGAATCCCTGCTTCCTTACCGTCCGCCAACACCAACACCGCAGGCGCAAGGTAGGGATGATCCGGTATGACGTTGAGCGCGGGGTCAGACAAGTGCAGGAAATTAAGGAAGAAATGGCGGATAATGCCCTTGAGATCCGTATAGTTCACGTCCTCGTCGACGTGAGGCCAGGCCGAATCGTAGCGATTGCCGTACAGCACAAAGCCCAGACGGCGGCGTTCACATACGCCCGTTTCACTTGCCGGATCCTTGCGGAAGCTCTCCGCCACCTCGAACAGGCGTAGCCCCGCCGCTCCCTGCGCGATATTATGGCGCACGTTCTGGAGCAGGCCTGGGGCGAGTTCCGTGCGCAGCACGTCCTGCTCGGCAGTCAGGGGGTTCATGATATTCACCCGGCCTTCCTGCGGCAAGTGCAGGAGGTCAAGATCCCGGTTGCCGACAAAGCTGTAATTCACAGCCTCGTTCAGCCCCATTCCGGCGGCCCAGTGTTTGACGCGCATCATAAAACCATGCTTGCCTTCAGGCTGACCGAAGCTTTCCAGACAGGAACGCACGGCGGGCAACGTGGCGGGCATGGAGTCCACGCCTTTAAAACGGGCCGCTTCCTCAATGAGGTCGGCTTCGCGGTAAAGATCATAGCGCCAGCCGGGAGCAGATACCTTCCATTCGCCCTTGCCCGTCTGTTCCACGCCGCAACCCAGGGCTTTCAGCGTACCGGAGCAAAAGGCGTCGTCCAGTTCCACGCCGAGCAGATCCTCGGCCTTACTGCGGCGGAAGCGGATGACCGGGGCCACGTAGGGTTTAGGTTCATTACGGCACACGCCCTTCAGTACCCGGCCGCCGGAAAGCTCCGCCATCAAAGCCGCTGCGCGATCCAGCGCAAAAGCCATACCGGTCTGATCCACGCCGCGCTCATAACGGTAGGAGGATTCACTGGACAGACCGAGGCGGCGGGATGTACGGCGTACAATCTGGGGTTTGAACAGGGCGCATTCGATGAACACGCTTCTGGTTTCATCGGAAATTTCGGTAGCCAATCCGCCCATGACCCCAGCCAGTGCTACAGGCCGCTCAGCGTCGCAGATCAGGCCGTCGCCCGCTTCCAGCACACGCTCCTGCCCGTCCAGGGTAACAAGCTTTTCGCCCTGTTCCGCCCGGCGCACAATGATGCGCCCGCCAGCCAGCTTGTTGTGGTCAAAGGCGTGCAGGGGCTGGCCCAGTTCCATAAGGATGTAGTTGGTCACGTCCACCAGGTTGGAAATGGGGCGCACGCCCACGCTATGCAGACGCCAGCGCATCCACGCCGGGGAAGGCATGACCTTCGCGCCTTCCAGCATACGGCCGGTATAGGCCGGGCAATGGTCGGGATCCTTGATCTCAATGGGCAGAGAAGCGGAAACATCGTCCCCCTCTTCTTTCAGATCCACGCGGGGAAGCGTCAGGGGCAGACCGAACGCGGCGGCCACTTCGCGGGCAAAGCCGAGCACGGAAAGGCAGTCCGCCCGGTTGGGCGTGATGCTGATGTCCAGCACTTCCTGGTCGAAATCGAGTTCGTCCACCAGGCGCTTGCCCAGTTCAATCTTCCGCCCCGCCCGGTTGGTTTCGGGCAGGACAAGGATGCCGCTGTGGTCGTCGGTAAGGCCGAGCTCACGCTCGGAACAGATCATGCCGAAAGAGGGCACGCCGCGCAATTTGGCTTTTTTGATTTCCAGACCGCCGGGCAGTTTGGCTCCCACGGGAGCTACGGGCACCAGCTGGCCAGCCGCCACATTGGGCGCACCGCACACGATAGTCAACGGCTCCCCCTCGCCCACATCCACAGTGCAGACGTGCAGATGGTCGGAGTCAGGGTGCATCTCACAGGTGAGCACGCGGCCCGCCACCACGTCCCGGATGCCGTCATAGGGATGCAGGACATCCTCCAGTTCCAGCCCCAGCATGGTCAGACGCTCGCCGAGTTCTTCCGCCGTGCCCGTATAGGGCACGAATTCCTTGAGCCAGTTCAGACTAAGAAGCATTCCGGGACTCCTATATGGAGAACTGTCCGAGGAAGCGGACATCGTTCTCGAAATTCATGCGCAAATCACTGATGCCGTACTTGAGCATGGCAATACGTTCCACGCCCAGCCCAAAGGCGAAGCCCGAGACTTCGTCCGGGTTGTAGCCCACGGCCTCAAATACCGCCGGGTCCACCATGCCGCTGCCCAGAATTTCCAGCCAGCCCGATCCCTTGCATATCCGGCAGGTTTGGCCATTGATGTGGCCCTCGCCGCCGCACTGCGTGCAGGACATGTCCACTTCCACACTGGGTTCGGTAAAGGGGAAAAAACTGGGGCGGAAGCGCACGCGCGTCTTTTCCCCGAACACGGCGCGCAGAAAGGCGGTGAGCGTACCGCGCAAATCGGTCATGGTCACTTTTTTATCGACCAGCAGTCCCTCGATCTGGTGGAACATGGGGGTATGGGTCACGTCGGAGTCGCGGCGGTACACCTTGCCCGGCGCAATGACGGCCAGAGGGGGTTTGCGTGAAAGCATGGTGCGCACCTGCATGGTGGAGGTGTGCGTACGCAGCACTACCTTATCTTCAATATACAGAGTGTCCTGCATATCGCGCGCAGGATGCTCGGGCGGCATATTCAGGGCTTCAAAACAATGAAAGTCGGTGTCCACTTCCGGTCCGGTCACAATCTCGTAACCCATGCTCCGGAACACGGAACACACTTCCTCCATGGCCAAAGTAATGGGATGAAGCGACCCGCGCCAGGGCATACGGGCGGGCAAGCTGGCGTCGAACCGGGCGAGAAAGGCGGCCTCACGCTCGGCTTCCTGCCGGGCAAGGCGCTGCTCCAGCAGCTCGGTCAGGGCCTGCTTGACCTTATTGGCTGTCTGCCCGAAGGCGGGACGTTCGGCGGGCGCGAGTTCCGGCAGGCGGGACATGAGTTCTGCCACCTTGCCCTTACGGCCCAGAAATTCCACGCGGCAGCTTTCCAGCTCCTGCGCCGAGGTGACCTTGTCCAGCCGCTCTTCAAGAGCGGGAACCAGACTTTGCAGTTGTTCAAGAAGATCCATGACAAGCCCTGAATGATGTTTCCCTCCGCCGCGTTCGCACGTATCGCGAATGTCGCGGCTCCAGCGGCGCAAGGGCAAGAGGCATCGCCTCTCGAGTTTGAAAATTCGTGGGATTATACATTATTCGCTCCGAGCCGTCCAGTTCCGCCCCACCGGACAATCTGACCGCCCAGCCGGAAGAGCAGGCCCTCTTGACAGAAGGAAGACTCTCCCGATAAGCCCCGGCAAGGCGGTCCACTATGAACACACAAGACAACAATGGCGGCAGTGTCGCGCAGGCGAAGCCGGATGAAATAGACGAAATCCGGGCCATGTTCTCGGAATACGTCGCATGGCTTGGCGTCGATCTTTCCTTTCAACAGTACGATGCGGAGCTTTCCTCCCTGCCGGGCCGTTATGCACCTCCTTCAGGCAGGCTTCTACTGGCCCGCCACAACGGGCTACCCGCAGGCTGCGCCTGTCTGCGCAAACTTTCCGCAACGCGATGTGAACTGAAACGGCTCTATGTGCGTGAAGCATTCCGAAAGCAGGGAGTAGGTGCGCTTCTGACCCATACCGCGCTCACGGAAGCCCGACTGATCGGATACAGGGAGATCGTGCTGGACACGCTGGGCTCCATGCGCCCGGCCATTGCCCTGTACCAAAATCTGGGCTTTGAGGAAATTCCGCCCTACTATACTAACCCTCTCGCAGGCGCACACTTCTTCATGCTCAAGCTGTTTCCTGCGCATAGCCATTAAGTGCTTGATATAAAAACGCGCCGGGAAATCCCGGCGCGTTTCAGAATGATGATAAACCGGGGCTCTTCTCTGCTCTCTTTATCCGTACGAAGCTCCGCTTCTACGGCTAAAGGTGCCCCGTACCCCGTCGGGGGGAATGATATCTCTGCTGTCTTTATCCGTATGGCTCGCAAGCTCGCCTACGGATAAAGCTCCCCCCGATCCCCCTCATTATAATATAATAATTGGGGGTGCAGGGCGTACCACGCCCGCGTTGCTCTCTGTTTCCCTAAGCCGCTTCGCGGCTAAGGAAAATGACGGGCTTGCCCGTCGCCCTTCGGGCAGGGGCCGTGGGGGAGTTTGAGGGGGCGAGCCCCCCTCAAGGACTTTCTCTTCCGTTTGCCTTGGCAATTAAAGAATATACGACACGTTTAAAACGCTTCGGCCAGCACCTGAATGACGTGCTTTACCTGCATATCGGGCCGCGATCCGCGCCGCACGCCGTCGCGCAGCTGCATGATGCAGCCAGGACAGGCCGTGGCGATGCAGTCCGCGCCGCTGTTCACCGCGTCTTCAATCTTGCGCGTCTGGATTTTCTTGGACAAATCCATGTGCGTCAGACAATAGGTTCCTCCCAGTCCGCAGCAAGCCTCGGGGCGGGCCATTTCCCGCACGGGGGAGCGCGCGGCGGCGGCCAGCACGACGCGCGGTTCCGTTATCACCTTTTGGGCTTTGCGCAAATGGCAGGGGTCATGGTAGGTCACGGCCAGCGCGGGACCGTCACCCACCAGGGCGGCAAGCCGTTCCGTACCCACGCGGGAGGCAAGGTATTCCGTCACATCCATGGTGCGCGCGGCAAGACTTTCAAGCAACGGCCCCAGTTCGGGGTCGTTGCCGAACAGTTCATGGTAGCCGTGGCGCAGCATATGCCCGCCCGAGGCGCAGACCACGATGATCGGCTCGTCCGGCCCGGAGGCAGCCAGCGCCCGGACATTGCGCTCCGCCGCCTTGCGCACGGCCGCCCGGTCGCCACTGATCAGCATGGGCATGCCGCAGCAGCCTTGCTCGGAAGGCACACGGACGGCAATTTCCAGTGCGTTGAGCACCTTGACCACACTGTCGCCGATCCCGGTCATGGCGTAGTTGGTCATACATCCGGTGAAGAAGGTCACGGCGGGCCATTCCGGCCTGCCTGCGAATTTCACCCGACTGCGGAAAGGTGCGGCGGCAAGTTTGGGGATGTATTGCTTTTCGTCCACGGCGGGCATGGCGAAACGCCGGTACAGACCGCTGTCTTGCGGCACGCCCTTGAACAACAAGGGCTGAAACAGCGCCCCGATGCGCGCTTCCGCCCCCAGTATGGCATTGTTTTGGGTCAGGGCGAAACTGATAGCCTTCTTGATCGCGGGCAGGCCCAATTCTTCGGCAAAGGCCTGCCGGGCAGCCATGATAACCCGGTCGGCCCGGGCTTCACTGCCGCACTGGGCCGCACAGCCCGTGCACAGCAGGCAGTTGTCCAGCGCCTCGCGCACATGTCCGGTAAACTCCAGCCGGCCTTCGGCCAAGGCCTCGGCTATCTGCATCTTGCCCCGCGCGGTGTAGCGTTCAGCGGGTGTTTCCCTGAACACGGGGCAGACAGTACGGCATTCCCCGCAACGGATGCATTTGTACAGTTCTTCCTTCACAACCTTTCTCAGGTTGTCGAGGGCGGCTTTTTTCTCATCGGCCATAACTACTCCTTGGGCATGACTTTGCCAGGGTTCAGAATGCCCTTAGGGTCGAGCAGCTTCTTGAAACTGCGCATCATCCGCAGGGTAGGCT
>JAEXGX010000021.1 GCA_023450535.1 Pseudomonadota bacterium
TATGAATGACGGCGTCACCCAGCCTTCTCTCAGCTACGTGATGTCCAATCTTGGCGAAGGTACAGCCCGCACTGCGGCCATAGCCGCGAGCAATACCTTTATGCGCATGTCGCAGACAATAGGTCCCATCATCGGCGGTCTGATTCTTGTTTGCGGGGGGTCGTACCAAGTCATCTTTGTATTGAGCGGACTTTTTCTTGTGTTACAATGCGTTCTCGCCCTTACCCATCTCGGAGACGGAAAAGACAAAGCTCACTCCTGACGAGCCAGGAACGCTCTTACCCTCCGTGCCGCGTTTTCTTCAAGGTTACGGTAAAAGAGCGTGATATTCAGACGGTGCAAATCTCCGGGAGGGAAAAATGCCCCGATACCGGTTGCACTCCCCTGAGCAGGCTCCAGTTCAGAAGCACCGACCACAAGTGCCCCAAGGGACGGGTCAATCCACGCATCCGTAAGATGTGGGACGTCATGGTGTTCCCGCCCGTCGACATCGAACTTGACCATTCCCAGATGCATTTCACGTGGAGCGTATTCCGGTCCGTTCGTCCAATTGAGCGGATTGACGCACAGTGCGCCGGGATGCAGGGTAAGCGCCTTTGTTCCACTGCGGGAAAGCGTGTTATACGTGATAATCACGCCCGTATCATCCGCACTGGAGGCAAGGCGCATGTTGGAGTGCGCGGCAAGATCCTGCTTTGTTACGGTAAAACCCAGGATATACGCAGCAACCAGGCGCCGGTATATCTCCGGTTCTCCGAACAGCCGCTTCATCAACTCCAGCAAAATGATCGCTCCCTGACTGTGCCCGGCCAGAAGAAAGGGACGCTCCTTGTTCCAGTGTTCCAAATAATGACGAAAAGCGCGTTCTGCATCCTGAAGAGGCAGGGCAAACGCTTTCTTCCGTTCCTCTTCAGGTAGAAAATGCGTCTCCATACTGAGCTGGCGGATATGGGGCATAAAAATATGCCCGGCTTTGGCAAAGGCGGAAGCCTGCGTCCGCACATGCCGGACGGCCAGTGCGCGGTGTGCGGGATTGGAGGGATCGAAAAATCCCGGCCCTGCGCCATGCAGCAAGGTTCCCGTCAGATAGAAAACATCCGCAGCGGCAAGGGGTGAAACCTCCGCACTCACTTCCCCCACGCCTGCCTTACCGCGAACGTGCTCAGGGAGCGCGGCCCAGCACGCAGATTCCGCGTAGTCCGGAGCGGAAGGTTGATACAAATTCATCATTTCTCCCAATAAAGCAGTTTACAAAATTTCACTTTGAAATTGCTCACGGCTACACGTAAGCAGCCTTCTGTCGGTGAGGCGCCACAATTCACTTGCGGCGTACCACCCGACGGCAGTCCGCAGGGCGTACAGGCATGGACAGCAAAGCAAGTGCCGATCCGATAATATTAAACGGCCCTGTAATGGCCAATACATTCGGCCACAATGCTTACCGCAATTTCCCCGGGTGTTTCCGCGCCAATGGGCAACCCCACAGGGCAGTGCACGCGGGACAGTTCAGCGTCCAAGGCCCCCCTGCGGCGCAACGCGGCGTACACTTCTTCCCGCTTGCGCGTACTGCCGATCATGCCGATATACCCGGCGACGTGCCCGGCGCGCCCGGCATCCAACGTCTGTTCAAGCACCAGAGCATCGTGGACATGGCCACGTGTGAGTATGACCACATACGTTTTCTCATCCAGTATTATTTCCCTGAAGCAGTCAACAAAGCCCGGGATACTACGGCAGTAGGCAGCCTCGGGAAAACGCTCCGGACGGGAGAATTCTTCGCGATCATCCAGCACTGTCACCTCAAACCCTGCCCCAGCCGCTACGGGTACCGTGGCCCGCGCTACATGTCCTCCCCCGCACAGAATCAGGCGCGGCGGCACCAGCCAGGGCTCCACAAACCACAATGTTTCGTGTAGTCGTGACGTTAACGCTCCCAAAGAGCCGCGAGCCGCACGGCGAAATTCCCCGGCTTCGGCAGAAGCAGTTTCCTCAGCTTCTCCGCGCAGGCACAAAATCTTACGCAGGCCGGGCTGTCCGCCGTCCAGAGCGGTGACCAGCAGCATGTCTTTTCCAAGCCGCAATTCTTCAAGTAATGCTTCAAAAACTATCAAATCGTCAGGCAGTGCGGCTTCGACAAAAACTCTGAGCTTGCCGCCGCAGATCATATCCGCCCCGGCCGCAAGCTCCCCGGAAAGATCAAAGTCCATCAATTCCGGTTTTCTGCTTTTCAGCACGCGCGGCGCGGCCTCCAGCGCACGTGCTTCCAGAAGGCCCCCACCGACACTGCCCGCAATCAGACCTCCATGACGATCCACCAGCATTTTTGACCCTGCCGTGCGCGGAGTGGAACCTTCATGGGACACAATCGTCGCCACAGCGAGAGACTCGCCCCGCTTCAGATGTTCAACAAGTATTTCCAACAATTCACGCACGGCTTCCTCCTTTTTGCGGGGTGACTATACGAATGCCGTCTGCATCGCGAACAATCCTCCCCTGTACGGTATCCAGACGACGCAACGGGCTGCCGCAACGGCAAGGGCCGGGCAGGATCGCCGCGTAGTCCCCTGTACGGTAGCGAACCAGAGGCATGGCTTCCCGCGTAAGCGTGGTCAGCACAATTTCCCCCGCCTGCCCCGGCGGCACGGGTTGCCCACTCACAACATCAACGCATTCCAGAAAAATATCCGCCTCACGGATATGCATACCGTCATGCGCGGGACATTCCACCGCGCCCCCGTAAGCGCTCTCCGTCAACCCGTAATGATCAAAAACCTCACAATTCCAGGTGTCCATAATTTTTTGCCGGAGATTGACGGGTAACGCTTCGCTGCTTGCCAGCAAAGAACGCAGGCCTATGCGGCGCACAGCCTCCGTCACAACAGGTACGTCCAGCAGGCGAACCAATTGGGAGGGAGCAGCAACCAGCGCCTGAGGGCGCACCTGTTCCAACTCCGCAAGAAAGCTGTCTGGCGTCACTGAAGGATTTCCGGCAAAGCCTTCGGCGCCGGAATACCCCTTGTTTTGCTGTTTTTCCAGCCGTTCTTCCAAAGATCGCGAAGAATCAAGGCTGATGCCTTTCCCCAGAAAAGGCAGAGAACGAATCAGCAAATCGGCCACACCGAACGGACGATCCGCGCCGGGTAGCAAAACCAGAACGCGATCTCCGGGCCGCAGCAACACAGCCGTGCCCACGGCAAAAAAATCTGCCGTACGCCCCAACTCTTCTTCTGTAAAGGCAAAACGCTTTCCTTCCGTTCCTGTCATGGTGCCGGAAGTACGCAGAGTCACCATCCGGGCGACGGCGTCCTGAGATACACAGAGAAAACGACGCCAGTCCCGTTCAACATCTTTCGCAAACGAGAAAGGAAGCCGCGCCAGATCTTCAAAGCTGGAGGGAAAATCCCCCCCCAGTATGGCTGAACGCAGATCCTGCGGCAACTGTGCAAAACTATCCCGGTAATAAGAGCTCTTTTTCGCCACGTAGCACACTGTTCGGCGCAATTTTTCCAACTGCCAGCTATGCAATGCGTCCACACTCAGCCCGGCAGATTGTTTGCTCAATCTTGCTAACCAAGGATCAAGCACACAAGAAGAAATACTCATATGTCCCCTTCAGCAGCAACACCTGCCACTGTATTATCCTTTTCTGTACGGGCAACTTCCCGATACAGTGGCGTTCCGTCCAGGGCTGTGAGATTGTGCAGACAGAATGGGACAAGCCGCCCTGTGGGCGTCACAACATGAATACAGCAACCGCGCACTCTGGCGACATCGAGATTACAGGCATCTTGAAATGCCATGCAGGAGATGGTGAAGCGCGTGGCCAGTCCGGCTCTGGCCAGAAATCGATCAAAGTCATCTCCTTCCCCATCAGAATTACCAAACGCAGCCTTTTCCGGAGCACGCCAGTGCCG
>JAEXGX010000116.1 GCA_023450535.1 Pseudomonadota bacterium
GTCAGATCGTGTCCTGACGACTATCTGGAATCATGGTGATGCCTCTCGATACCCCCGTGTGGAAAAAGTCGCACTGGTGCGCGTCGACGATGATCAAAAAGATGTCATTGAAGCGCTACGCGAACGCAAAGCCTTTGTTGATGAGAAAAATCGCATTGTTATTTTGCGCCTGATCTATCGCCAACATGCCTATGATCCGGACAATGTCCGCCAGGATCGCGCTCTTTCCGTGCTTTCCCAGCAGGTAATTCATCCGCTGACGGGCGAACTTATTACCGGATTGAATATTACCCGAGATTCATCCAGTTTCATCCTGCGACTTAACGATATTGCCCGAGGAGAATTTTCCGGCCGTATTGTCTATAAAAGAACAGAAATCGTGGAAAATACCGATACTGAGGAAAAGCGGCTGAAATTTCTGTATGCTTGGTTGACCAAGCATCAGCGCAGGGTCATCGGCTACGGCGACGAATTTTTTGCCAGCGCCAGTAAAGTGCTGGATAACTATTTCGATTCTCTACGTGATGATGATATTTTTGCAGAATATGGAGAACTGGCCGAACTTCGGCAGGAAGTGCTCAAGCGTTACCGATACATTCAGCAGGCACGAAAAGTACGTAACCTTGAGGAGATCCGGACACGTAACTATAAGGGGGAACGTCTTACCTATGATGGTATGCTCCAGGCCGCCATTGACGTTCTACAAGACTTGAAATTTGAAATTTCCGTGTATTTTGATGAGCTTGTCACAACAGCCATCCATCATACAGAGGCCATGTTGAACGATCGTTATTTGCGCAAGACCTATATTGAAAAACCGGAGCAGGATTTGACTCGTGCCGGCTTGGAACTTCGCCGCAAATATGGCAGGCTGGTCGTACTATTGGACGAATTTCGCAGTATTCACAAAAGCCATCAGGGAAACTCTCCAATCCTCTTATAGCACCAAGGAATCTTTATGCATGCCTTTTATCTGCCCCCAGAAGCATGGAGGACTCCTTTCATTTTGGATGGAGTGGAAGCCCACCACCTTTCTCGTGTGCTCCGGATGAGTGTGGGAGAAAGAGTTTTGCTCCTCGACGGCGCGGGACGAGAAGGTGAATTTCGTATTGCTGAAATTCGCCGCCAGCAGGTTTCACTGGAAAAACTCTCTGAACTGACGCATCCTCGCCTTGCTTCGGGCGTTATTCTTGCTGCAGGATGGGGCAAAGCTGCACGGCGTGGATGGATTCTGGAAAAGGCCGTTGAACTGGAAGCAGCCGGGCTGTGGTTCTGGCAGGCCGAGCGCAGCCAGTTTCCTGTCCCGGAGGATATCCGTCAACAATGGCAGGCCCAGCTGATAGCCGGAGCCAAACAATGCCATAATCCTTGGTTGCCCGAATTACGTACGCTTTCCGGGGGAGTGGAAGAGCTTGTTCATTCAGCCCAAAATGTGAGCCATAAACACGTGTTGGTGGAGAGTGGACATCAGGCGCAGGCTTTTCTCTCGGAAGACCGGCTTGCAAAACCAGGTTTGACCCTCTGCGTCGTGGGACCGGAAGGAGGCCTCTCTCCCCGTGAAGTGGATTTTCTGCAAAGTTCGGGGTTCGAGGCTCTGACTATGGGGCCGCGGGTGCTGCGATGGGAAAGCGCCGCACTCATGGCATTAGGACTACATTGGTGGAGCCGGCAAAATTCGTTGATTTAATTTGCGAAATTAAGGCATCTTTGCAGTGATGCGAAAATCGTCTATATTGTTTTTTTCCGCGTGACGATCTTTTTTGCAGGATGTCCCTATGTCTGTATCCCAACCCCTTCCCGAAAGTCTGCGCCCTGAGGACTTTGCCGCTTTCGTCGGACAGGAACACCTTGCCGCGCGCATCAAGTCCCTGCTTTCCGCACCCCGTCTGCCAAGCCTCTTGCTGTTCGGTCCACCCGGATGCGGCAAATCTACGCTGGCCTTGCTTCTCGCCAGGGCCCGTGGGGGGAAAGTGCTAAGGCTCAGCGCTCCAGAAGCGGGGCTTCAGCAGCTCAGACGCCAGCTCAATGGAGTTGATATTCTGGTTTTGGATGAACTTCACCGCTTTTCCAAGGCGCAACAGGATTTTTTTCTGCCGTTACTGGAAAGCGGCGAAATCACCATGTTGGCCACTACCACGGAAAACCCTTCTTTCAGTGTTACACGGCAGCTATTGTCGCGTTTGCATGTGCTTAGACTGCGCCCTTTGCTCAAAGAGGAATTGGTCACATTGGCAAAGCGCGGTGCGGAAAAAGAAGGCACTCATCTTGGTGATGACGTGCTGGGCTTTCTTGCAAGCGTTTCTAACGGCGACGCTCGCACTTTGCTTAACCTCATTGAATATGTAGCCTCAATGCCGGAAGACAAACGCAGTCTCAATGAAGTACGCCAGAACCTTCCCGAAATTCTCAGTCGGCATGACAAGGACGGAGACAACCATTATGAGCTTGCCTCCGCGTTGATCAAATCAATTCGAGGGAGCGACCCGGACGCGGCACTTTACTACCTGGCATGCTTGGTCGAGGGCGGCGAGGACCCTCGTTTTATCTGTCGCCGTCTAATTCTGTCTGCATCTGAAGACGTCGGACTTGCTGACCCTACCGCCCTTCCTCTGGCCGTGGCATGTCAGCAAGCTGTGGAATTTGTAGGCATGCCGGAAGGGTATATTCCTCTGGCGGAAACCGTCGTCTATCTCTCGCTCGCGCTGAAAAGCAATTCGACCTATGCGGCGTGGCATAATGTCGTACGGGAAATCAAAAACAGTGGCCCGCAGCCTGTGCCGCTTCACCTTCGCAACGCCACTACCCGTCTGCAAAAAGAATGGGGGTATGGCAAAGATTATCAGTATCCGCATAACTTTGCAGGAGCCTGGGTCGCGCAGGAATATCTGCCGGCCGAAGTACTTGTCCGCCGCTTTTACCAACCTAAAGAACTGGGGCAGGAACCACGTCTTGCCATGTGGTGGAAAAAACGTCTGAACAGCAGCGGCCCCGTTCCCCCGAAAAAAAAATCCTGACGCTTACCAAGCTGACGGGAGGTAAAGAATGAGCAAATACGCGCGCAACTACCATACTTCGGAAGTCCGCTCCTGTGCATTTCCTTCCCTGCACTTTTACAGCCTGATGATAGGTATCCTGTCAAGAGCCGGACGTATCGCCCGTAACGGAACCTATACCGGAGATGACTGGGTACATAGCAGCGAAGAAGTGGGAGATGCCCTTGAGGCTACGGGGGCACGACTGAACATTGAAGGAGTAGAACATGTCACTGCGTTGAAGTCACCTTGCGTTTTTGTCGCCAATCATATGAGCACGTTGGAAACCTTTCTCCTACCCTGCATCATCCAGCCCATCCGTGATGTCACTTTTGTTGTGAAAGGTTCATTACTCAAATATCCGTGTCTCGGCCCTGTGCTCCAATCTCGTGATCCTCTGGTGGTCGGGCGTAAAAATCCCCGGGAGGATCTTAGTGTCGTGTTGGATGGCGGCAGCAAGCACCTCGCTTCAGGACGCTCGGTAATTATCTTTCCTCAAGGAACACGTTCTCATACCGTTGATCCTGAAGCCTTCAGCAGCCTGGGCGTCAAGCTGGCCCGGAAGGCAAAAGTTCCGGTGGTACCCATCGCCCTGAAAACTGACGCATGGGGTACAGGAGCTATGATCAAGGATGTTGGCTGGATCCGGCCGGAACTCCCCGTTCATATTCGATTCGGCAGTCCTGTTTCCATTGCGGGCAACGGCAAGGCTGAACATGAAGAAATCGTGGCTTATATCCGTGGCTGGCATGAGCGCTGGCTTCAGGAAGTTCAGACAAAGGGAACGCCCCGATGAAACGTCGCGCCATCGCCCCTTGCACACCCGAGGCGGTAATACATTTTTGCGAGTGCCAGGGATTCAGCGTTTCAGAAAGGCAAGCTCAGCAGCTTGCGGAGTATCTTGAGCTGCTCATGAAATGGAATCGCGTGATGAATCTCGTCGGCGCGAATTCTTGGGAAAAATGTCTGGAATCTCTGGTTTCAGACAGTCTTCATCTCGCACGATACCTGGAAAACCAGACGGGCATGGCTCAGTACGAATCTGTGAACTCT
>JAEXGX010000060.1 GCA_023450535.1 Pseudomonadota bacterium
TGCTTCAGGAGCGGGCGGGCAGCATGTGAACAAGACGGAGTCTGCCGTGCGTATCACCCACCTGCCCACGGGTATAGTTGCTCAGTGCCAGAATGAAAAATCTCAGCACAGCAATAAGGAATCGGCCATGCGCATCCTTAAGGCGCGCCTGTACGATCATGAGCGCAGCAAGCGCGATGCCGCCAAGCAGGCGGACTATGCGGGCAAGGATGCCATTGCCTTCGGCAGTCAGATCCGAACGTACACTCTTCAACCCTACCGGCTGGTGAAAGATCACCGTAACGGGTCGGAAATGGGCGATGTGGACGCCGTGCTGGACGGGCGCATCAGTCAGTTCCTCCGTGATTATCTGCTGTACCGCCACGAACGGCAGCCTCGCCCGTAGAAGAAGGGAAGGCGATATGGAGCTGGAAATCAAAGCTTCCGTGAATCTGGCGAACGAACTGGAACGCGTCGCTCGTTTTCTTGAGATGGAGGTGCGTTCTCATTCTCCCGCTGACGAGCCGGAACGGACAGAGGCGCGCGGTAAGCGTGCCCTGATCGTTTGGCGTGAAGTGCCGGGGCTGAAGCGTGAAGTTTGGGAAGGCTTGCGGAGAAAGGGAGATTGTGCGGGCTGGAATATCTGCGAATCCGAAGAACGCGGAACGCCGTTGACAGCAGCCTCCGCACGGATCGACGTGCGCCGGGAAGAATGCACAGGATTGTGGAAACCCTTGCCCTTTATGGACCGGATAAGGGAAGAACTGGAGAAAAATTCCGGGCGCGATGCGGCTCTTGCTTTGTTTTCCGTGGCATCCTTTTTTGAAGAAGCGGATAGTTTTCTGTGCGCGAGTCTGTGGGCGGCGGCCCGCCCCGGTGATGTGCCTGGGCGCGTGGACGAAGGAAGGATGGGCGGAGGCGGTTCCGGCATGATTGCCCTGTTTCTGCCCGGCCAGAGTATTTTTCAGGCTTTGGCCTTGGCGGAACGAGTGGCGCGGGAAGCGGATGTGCACCTGGCCGCTGCGGGGTTGGGCGTCCGGACGCGCGCCGGGGTGGCCGCGAGCGCGAATTGCCGCGAAGATTGCGCCATGCTGTTGCGCCGGGCCAGGCGGGCTTTGGAAAGCTCTTCGCGCCGGGATGATGCGGCACTTGAAGAGCGTGTGCGTCTGTATCGGGAGGATATGTCCGGCGACGGGCATGATGTGCATGAGACGCTGGTGCAGGCCAGCGAAAAACGATTTCTCTTTTTCGGCGGTGCCATATGAACGATGCAGCGACACTCAGCGTTGCGGTAATGAGCGGCAAGGGCGGCGTGGGCAAGAGCAATATAGCTCTCAATCTCGGGTATGCCCTTTCTCAGGCAGGGCATCCTTTGCTGCTCATGGATTGCGATCTCGGGCTTGCCAATCTGGACGTGCTTCTGGGTATCGCTCCTGAAGGCAATCTGCAGCAGGTCATCATGGACGAGCGCGCTGCCGCTGACATTATTTACCCCATAAGCGAGAAGGGGCGCGGGCATTTCGATATTCTTCCTGCGGCGTCCGGAGTGCCGGAACTGGCGGAAATGAACGGGGATATGCGGGATTTGCTGCTACGCCGCCTGGAACCGGAACTGCAAAAATACAGTGTGGTGCTGCTGGATTTGGGCGCGGGCATTAACGGAACCGTGCGTTCCTTCGCGGCCATGGCCGCTGTGCGGCTCTTGATTATGACGCCGGAGCCCACTTCGCTGACCGACTCCTATTCTTTGATCAAGGTGCTCAATGCCCAGCTGGGCATTCGGGATTTCCTTGTGGTGGTCAATGACGTGGAAAGCAGGGAGGAAGAAATTGCGTTGTTTGAGCGTCTTTCTTTGGCGTGTGAGAGATTTCTCGGCTTTACGCCTGTGTTGCTCGGGACGGTACGTCATGATCCCGCCATGCCCCGTGCTGTATGCAGGCAGCAACCTCTGTTAAAAGTGGAGCCTGAGGCTCCGGCGGCGAAGGATATTCTTCATCTGGCCGGAGAATTACTCAAAATCCGGGGAGTCATGGCCGGACGTCTGAAGGGGAATCCGGTACTTAAAAACCTTGCGCGAGTAGAGAATAAGGAATAGTATATGCAATATTGTAGCATATTGGCTATAAACGCGAATGCGAATCGACAAGAGGGGCGGGAGGTTTCATGAACAAAAGCGAGCTCATCAAGACGCTGGCAGAGCAGTCCAATCTTTCTCTGGACGAGTCCACGATGGTCGTGAATACTTTTGTGGATTCCATGAAGAATGCGCTGCGTGAGGGTGATCGTGTGGAAATTCGCGGCTTTGGCAGTTTCAAAATCAAGGAATACGAGTCCTATGCCGGACGTAACCCGCGTACCGGCGACAAAGTTGAAGTGCAGCCCAAGCGCCTGCCCTTCTTCCGGGCTGGTAAGGAATTGAAGGAATTTCTCAATAGTTGACGCGGCAGGGGTATCCTGTCCCTCCGTGATGTAAAAAAGCCCGCCTTGGCGGGCTTTTTGCGTCGGGTGTGTGGCTTGTTGTTCGTACTGCTGGCAGGTATTTTAAAGAGCAAGATACGTTAGAGCAATTTTACAATGGAAATGCTCACGGAGTCGTGTTTAGCGAGACTCCGCCGCGAAGCCGGAGCAGCCGCAATTCACTTGCGGCTGCTCCGGCGGAGGCGTGAAACTTAAGGGGTCAGAACATAGAGTCCCGGTTATGCATGATTTCAATGATAAACCGTTTTAAAAATGAAGGCGGGAAGGAAAAACTCCTTCCCGCCTTGCTTTTAGCCGTGGCTCACGGACACGTTTTCAGCAACCCCGTACGGGGCTGTGATTAGAACGCATAGGTGAAGTTCAGGGTGCCGCGGAAGATGTTGTCGTAATCCTGACCCCAGACGTCCTTGTCGAAGTCGGTCACGAGGTAGGAGAGCAACAGGTTCGCGGTCAGGTTCTGATACAGCTTGTAGCTGTTCATGAAGTCGATGGACCACGCGGAGTCGGCGGTGGTCATGTAGCCGATGGGGCCGTCATCCTTGTGGTTGACAAAAGAAGCACCGGTGGCAGTGATGCGGTTGGTGTTGTTGGTGCCCTGGAAGTAGCTCACGGAGAGCTGGTGGCTCAGGTCTTCGATGAAGGAGACTTCCTTCACGCCAAGCTGGACGCCCCAGGTGCCGGCGGCGCTGCACACGTCGGGAGTGCCGGAGATCTGGCTGTAGTAGTCGAAGTAGGTGCCGGAGGCGTCAAACGCCGCGCCGCCGTCCACAGAGAGCATACGGCCGCTGTCTTCGGAATCGGCGTCATCGCCGGAAGCATACCAGCCCTTCAGGAAGGGGGTGGCGACGCTGAGCTTCATTTCCGCACCCAGAGCGGCGTACCAGCCGGAGCGTTCGGCCGTGTGGTCGGCGTCGTTGCCGCTGTACAGGAAGTCCGCGGTAAACTTGAAGGGGTCGAACATGGTCAGTTCGCCGCCGATGCCCACCCAATATGCGGTGGTGTTTTCACTGGCGGCAGAACCCAACATATCGAATTCGCCCGCTTCGCTGCCGACAAAGCCGATCATGCCCCAGGGGGTGACCTTGAAGCCGTCCGCGGCCACGTCCACACCCAGGTAGGCGAGGTCGACGCTGCTGTGAGGCTTATGCTCAGTGCCCCACTTGTTCAGCTCTGCGGAAGCGCGCAGCCAGCCGACATTCAGGGCCACCATATCGGTGATCGGGGCGGACACCATCACGCCATCGACCACGTCGTCCAGAACAGAGGAACCGAAGGTGTAGGAGGGCAGGGCCACTTCCTGGCGGCCCATGCGCACCAGCACGTCAGTGGTGGGAACCATCCAATCCAGATACGCGAGACGCGCGGTCACGCTGCTGCCGGGGCCGCCTACTCCGTTGGTGCCCCAGTCATAGTTGTTGCTGCTGCCGTCGGTAACCTGCAACTGCACGCGGCCGGACAGGGACTCGCTGGCGACCAGATCGAAATTGATGCGGATACGCTGGGCGGCCTTGAAGGTACCGTCGCTGGAACCGTCGTGATCCTTTTTCGCGCCGTAGTCGTTGTACATATTGTCAGCAAAAGTGAAGGCCGTCTGCCAGTTGCCGGAAACCTTCATTTCCACGGCGGAGGCGCCGTTGGCAGCGGAAAACACCATGCCCGCAGCCAGAAGAAGCGTAACGAGCTTTTTCATGATACCACATCCTTAAAAAAAGTTTGACGTTAAGCCGCGCAAGGCGGCAAGACGCTTTTTTTGAACGCGGCCCTTGCGGGCGCCCTCCCTATGGGGCGTTATAAACGTTCAGCAGCGTACCAATGGAGTTAGACTAATCTCTCTGAACGGGAGAATCAAGACTAAAAATAGATTAAAAGTACATTTTTTTTGACAAATATGTTTTAAATTTGAAATTTTTTACATCATTAAACAGCTATTTTGTAATTCAATGTAATATAAAGAAAGATTGAGCGGTGAATTGAAAGATTATGTAATAATGAAGGAGCACAAAAGCAGTATTTAAAAAGGCTCTGTCAAAATTTTAATTATTGATACACGATTGACCGCCGGAGTCAGGCCGCGTCAGCGGCGTATGGAGCGATGAATCCCCGCCGCATGGCAATGCGGCATCCTTGGAGGGAGAAGAGCGGTCAAATGTTTCGCGGAGCGGAATAAAGGGCGGTGAAGCCGCACGAGACGTAGTGACGCCAGTCGGGGCGCATGGCGCCCTTGGCTCGTGTGGAACAGGGCGGCCG
>JAEXGX010000065.1 GCA_023450535.1 Pseudomonadota bacterium
CCGGAAAAACGAGGAGGGCAAGATGATGCACAGGGAGGGAACAGGCCGACTTTGTTCCCGGAGACAATTGTTGATCGAAAAAGCCCGCTCGTGCCTCTTTTTGTGAGATTGTAGCAGATTCTCTGGACTTGTTGACGATTCTGTGCTTCACTGTGCAATGTTTCAGGACTGTCATGCGGGCGTCTTTCACGAAACTCCTCGTCAAGACGCTGTCCGTCCTCCTTCGTTGCGGCGGCCCGATCGCGGGCTGGTCTTTGTGCGTGGAGGGACGGCAACACTCCACTAAGAGGACAACTCTATGGCAAGCATCAGGCTCGATCAGGTTCGGGACGCGGGCTTCCTCCACGAAGTGGAAGAAGAGAGCGGCCAGAACATTTCCACCTGCTATCAGTGCGGCAACTGCACCGCCGGCTGCCCCGGCTCCGGTTTCTACGACCGGCAGGTGAGTCAGATCATGCGGGCCGTGCAGCTTGGTTTGAAGGACGAAGCTCTGCGCAACAAGTCGCTGTGGCTCTGCCTTTCCTGCTCCACCTGCACAGCGCGCTGTCCCAATAACATTGATGTGGCCCGCGTCATGGAGACGCTGCGGCACATGGCCCGGCGCGAGGGCCTCGTCCAGGATCGGCCCATCGAGTCGTTCTGGAAGTCCTTCCTCGACACGGTGAAGCTGACCGGCCGTTCTTTCGAGATCGGGGTCATGGCCGCCTACATGATGCGTACCGGCCGTGGCTGGGGCAACATGGACATGGCTCCTGCCGCTCTGCTCAAGGGTAAACTGCCCTTCCTGCCCAGCTGCATCCAGGGCCGTGATGAAGTTGCCCGCATCTTCAAGCGCTATGCCGAAACGAAGAAGGAGGGCCAGCAGTGAAGCTTGCCTATTATCCCGGTTGCTCCGGCCACGGCACCTCGAAGGAATATGAATCCTCCACTCGTGCCGTGTGCCGGGCGCTCGGCCTCGAATTTGCCGAAATAGAGGATTGGAACTGCTGCGGCTCTACCCCGGCCCATGCCATGGACACTGTGCTGTCCGGCGCGCTGGCGGCCCGCAACTTCAAGCAGGTGGCGCGCACCGGAGCGAAGGGCGTTGTCACGCCCTGCCCGAGCTGCCTGGCCAACCTCAAGCTTGCCCGTCATCGCATGCAGGATGCCTCGTTCAAGGCCAAAGTGGACGCCCTGCTGGACACTCCCACTGCTGAAAACGCGGCGGAGTTGCCGGAAACCTATTCCGTACTTCAGATCATTCTGGAGCAGGTCGGGCCGGAAGCCATCAAGTCCCGCGTGACGCGCCCGCTGGAAGGCGTGAAGATCGCCACCTATTACGGCTGCCTGATGAGCCGCCCCGCCGACGTGATGCAGTTTGACGATCCGGAAAATCCCACCGCGATGGACAAAATTCTGGAAGCTCTCGGGGCCGAAGTGGTGGATTTTCCGCTCAAGACGGAATGCTGCGGCGCGGCCATGGGCGTAGCCCGGCAGGACGTGACCGGATCGCTTTCCGGCCGCATTCTGTCCACGGCCAAAAGCTTCGGTGCGGACGCCGTGGTGACGGCCTGCCCTCTCTGCCACATGAATCTCGATCTGCGGCAGGGCCAGGCGGAACGCCAGATGCACCTCAAGTTCAGACTGCCCGTGTTCTATTACACGCAGCTCATGGGGCTGGCCTTCGGCTTGCCTGATGACACCCTTAAGCTGGACAAACTGGCCGTGGATCCCGCGCCCTTCCTCCAGCTCGTCGCCAAGCGCCGCGAGGCGCGGCTCAATGCCGCCGCTGAAGCGGCCCGCGCCGCGATGGAGAAGGCTGAATCCGAAGAAGGAGCCGCGTCATGAAGATAGGCGTTTTTGTCTGCCACTGCGGCAGTAATATTGAAGCCACGGTGGACACGGCCGAGGTGGCGCGCATCGCGCTTACCTATCCCGACGTGGCTCATGCGGAAGATTCCATGTACACCTGCTCCGAACCGGGGCAGGATAATATCGTGAACGCCATCAAACAGTATGGTCTGGACGGCGTGGTGGTGGCCTCCTGCTCGCCGCGCATGCACGAGCAGACCTTCCGCCGTACGGTGGAACGCGCGGGCCTGAACCGTTACATGTTTGAAATGGCCAATATCCGCGAGCATGTGTCGTGGATCGGCAAGGATCGCGAGGCCAACACCAACAAGGCCGCCGAACTGGTGCGTCTGGCGGTGGAAAAACTGCGTCGCGACGCGCCCCTGCATTCCAAGAAGTTCGACGTGACCAAGCGTGTGCTGGTCATCGGCGGCGGTGTGGCGGGCATCCAGACCGCGCTGGACTGCGCGGACGGCGGTATCGACGTGGTGATGGTGGAACGTGAAAGCACCATCGGCGGCAAAATGGCCAAGCTGGACAAGACCTTCCCCACGGTGGACTGCTCCAGCTGCGTGCTCTCGCCCAAGATGGTGGACGTGGCTCAGCATCCGAAAATCAAGCTCTACGCCTATTCCGAGGTGGAGAGTATTTCCGGCTTTGTGGGCAACTTTACCGTGACCATCCGCAAGAAAACCGCCTATGTGGACTGGGAAAAGTGCACTGGCTGCGGCGCTTGTACGGAAAAGTGCCCGGCCAGGCATTCGCCCGACGCTTTCAATGAATGCGTGGGTGAAACCACGGCCATCAATATTCCCTTCCCGCAGGCCATTCCCAAGAAGGCCGTGATCGACCCGCGCTACTGCCGCAAGCTCACCACAGGCAAGTGCGGCATATGCGCCAAGGTCTGCCCCTCCGGGGCCATCAACTATGAAATGAAGGAAGAGATCGTCACCGAGCAGGTGGGCGCAGTGGTCGCAGCCACGGGCTACGACCTCATGGACTGGACGATTCTGGGCGAATACGGCGGCGGGCGCTTCCCCGACGTGATCACCAGCCTTCAGTACGAGCGCATGCTCTCCGCCAACGGTCCCAGCGCCGGGCATATCAAGCGCCCCTCGGACGGCAGGGAACCCAAAGTGGTGGCCTTTATCCAGTGCGTCGGCTCGCGCGACCGCTCCATCGACCGCCCCTATTGCTCGGGTTTCTGCTGCATGTACACGGCCAAACAGGCCATCCTGACCAGGGATCACATGCCGGAGTCGCGTTCCTTCGTGTTCTACATGGACATTCGCGCGCCGGGCAAGATGTATGACGAGTTCACCCGCCGCGCGGTGGAGGAATACGGCGTGCAGTATGTGCGCGGCCGCGTTTCCGCCATTCAGCCCATCCGGCGTGCCGACGGCAGTCTGGGCTATATCCTGCGCGCCGCCGACACCCTGCTTGGTGAGCCGGTGGAAGTGGAAGCTGATCTGGTGGTGCTGGCCGTGGGCATCGAAGGCGCGCACGGAGCCGGGGAACTGGCTGAAAAACTGCGCATCTCCTACGACAAGTACGGCTTCTTCATGGAACGCCACGTCAAGCTGGCCCCGGTGGAAACCAACACTGCGGGCGTGTACCTTGCGGGCGTATGCCAGGGGGCCAAGGACATTCCCGCCTCTGTGGCTCAGGGCAGTGCGGCGGCGGCCAAGGTGCTTTCGCTGTTCTCCAAGGACAAACTGGAAAACGACCCGCAGATCGCCCAGGTGGATATCAAGCGCTGTGTGGGCTGCGGCAAATGCATTGATGTGTGCCCCTACGGCGCGATCAAGAAGATAGACTTCCGCGGTCAACCCAAGGCCGAGGTGGTGGAAACCGTGTGCCAGGGCTGCGGCGTGTGCAACGCCACCTGCCCGCAGGGCGCGATTCAGGTTTCGCATTTCACGGATAACCAGATTCTCGCGGAGGTTAACGCCCTATGTCAGTTCTGAGCGGCAAAGAGCTCCGTATCGTGGGCTTTCTGTGCAACTGGTGCTCCTACGGCGGGGCGGACACAGCGGGAACGGCCCGCGCCACCCAGCCCACGGACCTGCGCATTATTCGCGTCCCCTGTTCCGGGCGCGTCAATCCTCTTTTTGTGCTCAAGGCGCTGATGAAC
>JAEXGX010000086.1 GCA_023450535.1 Pseudomonadota bacterium
CTTAATAGGACACTCATGAGGAAATTTTTTTTGAAAACATATGGTCAGGTATACTTTTGAATGTGAATATGAAGAAATATTGGTATGGTCGCCATTATATCTGCTGTATGTGACAAAATGTACATATCTCCGCGCAAGGACTGTGGTTTTTCCGTTGATCACATTGACAAGACTCATCAGACCGAACTATATTGGCTACAAAGAGCATTTAACTACTCCAAGGGGGAGATGTATCATGAAATGCACTCGGCGGAGTTTTTTGAAATTCGCCAGCGCGAGCGCGGTATGCCTGACGCTCGGACAAATGGGCTTTAATCTTGAGGCTGCACAGGCATATGCCGGCACCCTGAAGATTGAAGGCGCGAAAGAAGTTACCACCATATGTCCCTTCTGCGCCGTTTGTTGCCAGGTTATTGCCTATGTGCGGGACGGCAAACTTGTCGCCACTGAAGGTGATCCCGATTTTCCCGTCAACGAGGGTGCCCTTTGCGCAAAAGGCGCGGCACTCTTTACCATGTATACCAGCCAGCATCGTCTGTTGAAGCCCATGTACCGGGCGCCGTACAGCGACAAATGGGAAGAGAAGGATTGGGATTGGACGCTGGAGCAGATTGCCCGCCGCGTAAAGGAAGCGCGTGACCGGGATATTATTTTGCAAAACGCAGACGGCAAGACTGTCAATCGCCTTGAAAGCATTTTCATGATGGGAACATCGCACGCCTCCAATGAGGAGTGCGCGGTTATCCATCAAGCCATGCGCGGCCTGGGTGTTGTCCATATGGACCACCAGGCGCGTACCTGACACAGCCCCACTGTTGCGGCTCTGGCAGAGTCGTTCGGACGCGGTGCTATGACGAATCATTGGATCGACATCAAGAATGCCGATGCAGTGCTTATTATGGGCAGTAATGCTGCAGAACATCATCCTGTATGTTTCAAATGGATTATGAAGGCCAAGGATAACGGCGCGGTCATCATGCATGTCGACCCGAAGTTTTCCCGCACCTCGGCCCGCAGCGATTTCCACGTGCCGCTTCGTTCCGGCACGGATATCGCCTTCCTTGGCGGGATGATCAACTATATCTTTGAGACAGAGAGTTATTTCAAGGACTACGTTCTTAACTATACTAATGCAGCTTTCCTCGTGGGGAAAGACTATGCCTTCAATGACGGACTTTTCAGCGGATACAACCCTGAAACCCGCAGTTATGACAGAAGCACTTGGGCTTTTGAAACAAACGCTGACGGCTCTCCCGTACGGGATACAAGTTTCTCGCATGAACGTTGTGTGTTTAATTTGCTGAAAAAGCACTACGCCCGTTATACCATGAAAAACGTGTCGGACGTGACGGGTGTATCGGAAGAAAATCTGCTGAAGGTGTATAAAGCCTTCTGCGCCACAGCGAAGCCGGATAAAGCGGGAACCATTCTGTATGCTCTTGGTTGGACCCAACACACTGTGGGAGCGCAGAATATTCGCGCTTCCGCGTTGATTCAGCTCCTGCTCGGCAACATCGGCGTGGCGGGCGGCGGAATCAATGCTCTGCGTGGGGAACCCAACGTGCAGGGGTCTACCGATCATGCGCTTTTGTATGACAATCTGCCCGGCTATATTGCCCTGCCGCGGGCAAAATGGCAGACCCTGGCAGATTTCAACAAGGATAACACACCTGTAACGGCGGTGAAAAACAGCGTTAACTGGTGGAGCAATCGTCCCAAGTATTTCGCCAGCCTGCTCAAAGGATGGTTCGGTGACGAAGCCACCCCGGAAAACGACTTCTGCTATGGTCTGCTGCCCAAGGGCGAAGATGGGGAAGATTACTCCTACATGTACATCATGGATCGGGTGTACCAGGGAAAAATCAAGGGGGGCTTCATTTTTGGCGTCAACCCCATGAACAGTTTCCCCAACACCAATAAAATGCGTGTCGCGTTGGACAATCTGGACTGGATGGTCTGTTCTGAACTGCATAACTCTGAAACCACAGACAACTGGCGTCGTCCTGGCGTTGACCCGAAAACAAAGAAGACGGAAGTCTTCTTGCTGCCTTCAGCCCATCGTGTGGAAAAGGCCGGAACCATCAGCAACAGTGGCCGCTGGCTGCTGTGGTTTGACAAGGCTGTTGAGCCGGGTGGAGAGGCGCGTAGTTTCGCTGACATTTTTGTACCGCTGATCAATAAATTGCGCGATATGTACAGGACCGAGGGAGGGACTCTGCCCGAGCCCCTTTTGAAGTTGAACTGGCCCGAGACATATGACGCAGAAGAGTGGACCCGCCGTATCAATGGCTTTTTCTGGGCGGACACCCAAATAGGCGATAAGCTGTACAAACGCGGACAGCTTGTGCCTGCTTTTGGAAACCTTCTGGCCGACGGTACCACCTCTTCCCTCAACTGGTTGTATACCGGCAGTTATACGGAAGAGGACGGCAACAAGTCCAAGCGGCGCGATCCTTCACAAACCCCCATGCAGGCCAATATTGGTCTTTATCCCAATTGGTCGTGGTGCTGGCCGGTGAACCGTCGTATTCTGTACAACCGCGCGTCCGTAGATCTGAACGGCAAGCCTTTCAACCCGAAAAAGGCCGTCATCGAATGGGATGGCACAAAGTGGGTAGGAGACGTGCCGGATGGTCCTTGGGCGCCGCAGGCTGATACCAAGAATGGCAAGCTGGCTTTTATCATGACTAAGGACGGCTATGCTCAGCTCTATGGGCCGGGTCTCAAAGACGGCCCCTTGCCCGAACATTATGAACCTGCGGAAACTCCTGTGGCAGAACACCCGTTCTCCCGCCAGAACAGCAGCCCTGTATTCAAGTTCTTTGCCTCGGATATGGACAAGATCGCAGAAGCGGCGGACGAGCGATTCCCCATCGTGTTGACGACCTACAGTATGACAGAACACTGGTGTGGCGGCGGGGAAACTCGTAATGTGCCCAATCTCCTTGAAGCTGAACCTCAGCTCTATATCGAGATGAGCCATGAGCTGGCAGAAGAAAAAGGCATCAAGAACGGCGACGGCGTAATCATCGAAAGCGTCCGCGGCCGCGTGGAAGCCATTGCCATGGTCACCGTGCGTATCCGGCCGTTTACGGTTATGGGCAGAATTATTCACCTCGTGGGCATGCCGTTTGCCTATGGCTGGACAACGCCGGATTGCGGCGACTCCACCAACCGCCTGACGGTAACAGCCTGTGATCCGAATACTTCTATTCCCGAACTTAAGGCTTGTTGTGTGAATGTCACCAGGGCCGACAAGTTGACCGAAATAGCCTAACTCGCAAGGGGCGCGCCCCAAAAAGGCGCGCCCGTCAAGGAGCATTGCAATGCCGAAGGCATTTTTGATTGATACTACGCGATGCACGGCATGTCGCGGCTGCCAGGTAGCCTGCAAGGAATGGCATGATCTGCCTGCCAACAGCACCAAGCAGCGCGGCTCGCATCAGAATCCCCCGGATTTGAATCCTTATAACCTCAAGATAGTTCGTTTTCATGAGCATCTGGATGCTCAGGGTAATGTGGTTTGGAATTTTTTTCCGGATCAGTGCCGCCACTGTCTGACTCCGGTGTGCAAGGATGTTGCGGATATGGCAGTTCCCGATGCTATTGTACGGGAACCCAAAACCGGTATTGTCCTGTTCACGGAAAAGACGGCTCAGCTCAGCCCAGAGGATGTCCAAGCCGTGACCGACGCCTGCCCTTATAATATCCCGCGTTACAATGAAAAGACAAAACAACTGGTTAAATGTGACATGTGCGTTGACCGGGTTTCTGCAGGTTTACCGCCCATGTGCGTGAAAACCTGTCCTACCGGAGCTATGGTTTTTGGTGAACGTGAGGAGGTGCTGGATACGGCGCAGAAACGTCTTGACGTTGCCAAGCAACGCTTCCCCAAGGCTCATCTTGTGGACGTGGAAGATGTAAGTGTGGTGTATCTGCTCGCTGAAGAGAAAGAATATTACTACGAGTACGCTTCGTTCATGTAGCTTGTTCCGGGCGCGGGAAAACAGAATTTCCCGCGCCTTACCCGTTTGGCGGAGTTTTGTTCTCCGTTTTTCTGGAGTGATTTATGGGGTCATCCTGTCAAAACGTTGCTCAAACCGTGACGGAGATCGCTGTGCGCCGCCCCGTTTTGGAGCCAGTGTTGCGGGCATTCGAGCCTTTGCTTGAAGCTCGGGAGGCCGTGCGTGCCGAACTGGTCAAAGTTCTGCAGGATGCGGGTGTGCATCTGCCGGAATTCCAGCGTGAGCGCGCGAGCAACGGAGTACCTTTGCTGGCGGATATGCCCATGGCCGGTATGGCCGAGGGCATACGCCGAGCTGCGGAAGCCATGCTTCCTCTGCTGTTTTCCCAGCAGGCAGTGGCTCCGTATAAAACGGCGCTGGAGGAATTTTTTCTCCAGTCTGTGAGGGAAGGGGAGGTTGACAGTCGGGAGGAACTGGCAGAGGCTTTACTGACAGGTTCGACAGAAGCCGTTGCCGGTGTTGCCGACAAGTGTGGCGTGCCGTCTGAAGTGCTGGATTTCATCGCAGGCTTTGTGGTTTCCCCTGTGTTGCGCGCGTTGGCCGGGCAAGCAAATCTTGAGGGTGGAGAATTCCCCTGGGACACCGAAGGCGTGTGGCGTCAAGGCTATTGTCCTGTTTGCGGTACCTTCCCATCCATGGCTTGGTTGGACAGGCCGTCTTTGGACGAGAAAAACGCCTACCTTTCAGGGGGCGGCGGCAAAAAACACCTGCATTGTTCCCTGTGCGGAACCAATTGGAAGTTTCGGCGTGGCGCCTGCCCTTCTTGTGGAAAGGAGGGCGATGGAACTATGGAAATTTTGCATGAGAGTTCCGGAGCACGTGGTGAACGTCTGGATTGGTGCACGCAGTGCAATTCTTATTGCCCAACTGTGGATCTGCGCGAACGAGAAGGCATTCCCGACATGGATGTCATGGCACTTGGCATGATGCATTTGGATATGGTGGCGTCACGCAAGAAGTTGCGCCCTCTCAAACCATCGTTTTGGAATATGTTTTAGCGTATTTCAAGTTTGAAATACTTTCAGGGGTTGAGCGAAGCGAGACTCCGTCGCGAAGCAGGATAGCCGCAATTCACTTACGGCGCCAATCTCCAGCGGAGGCGTGAAACCTGCGGGTCAGAACATAGTGTCCTGGCAGTGTTTATGATTTCAAAGCAAAACTGCTCTGAGGAGGATGTCCATGAGATATTTAGTGATAGGTCTCTTTGCCCTTTCCCTATTGGCTGCCGCCCCGACCATGGCGAGAGAAGGCAGAAAAGTCGTCGATGTGTTGAAAAACCCCATTGAAATGAATGACGGCTCCTCGCCGCGTATGGCCGTAACCTTTAACCATTCTTCGCACAAAGGTATCAATTGCAGGCTCTGTCATCATATGGAGACATCGGATGGCGACCTTTTTGTCCCTTGCACCAATGAAGAATGCCATGCCACTCCTGGAGCGCGTGAGCGCGATACCATGAGCCTGTTCATGGCCTATCATGACAAAAATGCAGATCGCTCCTGCTATGGTTGTCATAAAAAAGAAGCGGCTACTCATCCCCAGTTCAAGGGGTGCCGCCCGTGTCACATGAGTCCGCAGGCCCGCGTGGCCGCTGCGGAAAAATAGCCTGCGTCCAAATTGAGCTTTTCTAACGCCGATCGGAATATCTTCTGATCGGCGTTTTTTGCGTCAGTAATAACAATTTTGCATCTAGGGCATTTCAGCTTTGAAATGTTTTCAGGGATTGAGCGAAGTGAGGCTCATCTCTGCTGATTACCTTCCTACTTGTATGCCCTGCGGGACGTTCGTCGGGTGGTATGCCGCAATAAGTTGCGGCTAGTTCCGGAAAGAGAGAGCTTCGCGACGCCTTTAACTTTTGGCGTGAAACATTTTCTTACGAATAAAGAGAGCTCTGTGAAGGGGGGCAGGGTACTTGTCCCTGATAGGCTTTTGGTATAGTGATAGGAAAAATTTCACATCCCGTTATGTCAAAGTTGTTCTCATTCTGCCGGCTTTCCGGAAGGGGGACGTGTTGAATTCTCTTGCTGTTGTTATAGTCTTGTTGTTACTCGTCGTCGCAGGTGTGACGCTTTTCGGAAAGTCCCATACCCGGCAGGAAGAAAAAAAGCCTTCCGCCACCAACTCTGCCGCTTCTACGCTGTCTCCTGAAGAGGCAAAACTTTATGAGGAAGGATTGCACCCAGGTGAAGACGGACAGGCACTCATGTATACATTGAGCGTGTGTCGCCATTGTGTCAGCCTGAAAAATTGGCTGATACAACATGATATCCCCTTTCACGAAGTCTACGTAGACAGGTATCAGGGTGCGGAGCGCAAAGCTTTGGTAGAAAAGCTGCGCTCCTATAACCCCCGGGGTTCCTTCCCCACTCTGGTGCTTCCCGGCGGGGAAAAGTCTTTGGTTGGCTTTCGTGAAGCTGAATTAAAGAAAGTTTTTGAGGTGTAAGAGGTGCGCGGTATGAGTGAGATTCTCTTCACTCATACCGCGTTTCTCGGGCAGTTCAACATTAAAAACGTTATAGCCGGACAAATGTTCTGCCCACAGGTTTCACGCCTGAAGCAGGAATTTGCTCTGCTATCCATGCCTGTACGCCCTGCGGACCGCACGTCGGTTAGCTACGCCACTTTTCGTTTGAAGTCTTGCTTTGTTCTAGTTTTTTCCTTCTGCTGGAGCAAGCACCAGGGAAAGGTAGTTTGGCTTATCGAGTCCGGCAAGTCCGTACTGGATTATCTCTCCATCCAGCCCCAAACGGGATACGAAGACGCAGTCTTTTTCTCTGTTTGTTTTTTCCAGACTGTTTCTGATAGCGGGAAGATTGCGGTATGCCTTGAGGATGACGGCATTCCCCCCTGTGACAAGGCTGGTATGAAGTTCTTCCTCATCTATGATGCCGGGGAGAATATGCAATACTTCTTCTCCCTCGCACAGGATAGTTCCGGTACGGGCGGCGGCCTCTTGAAAGGAAGTAATGCCGGGCGTCACTTGTACAGAAAGATCCGGAGCGAGGCGCTTCAGCGTGCGCATGAGATAACCAAAGGTGCTATAGACCAGTGGATCACCCAGTGTCAGAAATGCGGCATTTTTGCCGCCGTTGAGAACCTCAAGTGTCAGGCGGGCATTGTTTTCCCATGCCGTTTCCAGAATGGCCTTGTCGCGTGTCATGGGAAAGTCCAGCCGCAGCGTTTCCACATTCTGGCGCAAGTGAGGCCGCGCGATGGATAGCGCGATGGATTGTTCATTGCGCGGAGAGGCTGCTGCAAGGATGATATCCACTTCGCCCAGACGTTTGACTGCCTGAAGCGTCAGTAAATCAGGATTGCCGGGGCCCACGCCGATGCCGAATAGTGTGCCTTGGAGCGTACAAGAAGTGGAAAGCTTATTCATCAGGTTTTCCTTTGTAGGTTGAAGGTCTCCCCCGTTGAGAGAGCATTTTGTCGGAATGGTGAATTGGAAAATTTTTTACATGAGCCTTTTCAACTTCAACATGTTGCTCGAAATTGTTCAGGGGCATGCATTGAGCGTGGAATCACCTTCCGTGAATACGATGTCAAGCCAGGCAGCCAGTTCTTCTACCGCTTGGATAGCTCCGGGCGCAGGGCGTGAAAAGAGCGCTTCGTCGACTACCAGCACGCGATTCATTTTTACAGCTGAAAGAGTTTTGTAGTGAGGGCGCTCTGTGAGCGGG
>JAEXGX010000096.1 GCA_023450535.1 Pseudomonadota bacterium
CCAATGGACTCCTCTCTTTGCTCAACGCGTGTGCGGCACAATAGGGGTCAAGGGGCTTTAAGCCCCTTGCAGGGAGGTTTGGAGGGGCAGCGCCCCTCCAAGCAGACTGACGAAATCGCACTAGCGCCGGATAAGTTCCGCAGGGCCGCCTTCGTCCACGCGCACCTCATAGGACGCCACGCCGTGCGTATCTGCTGCAAAATCCCCGCGCATGGCCTCTACCAGCCAGGGGAGTATGGCGCGCAGGTCTTTGGAACGGCCCCGGCTCTCCGCCCGTGTTGACCATAACTGTTCACCGGGCTTGCCCTTGCCGTCCAGCCGGTACGCCGAAACATCCAGCCAACTCCGCCAGGTGGTGACGCTCGTAACCTCCCGCCGCCAGTACACTCGATCGTCAAAGAAAGGATCGCGGAAGACCAGCGGACCGTGATGGCGGAACGGATCAATCTCCGGACTTTCCACCACGCGCGTCTCCCGCCGTTCGTCGTCCACACCGTAGGCCAGATATACGACGACATCCGCCTTGCGGATATCCGTCACCTCATGCATTCCGCGCGAATTCAGGCAGGAGGCGACAAGATCCGCCGCCTCGCGAAAGCGCAGATCGCCCGCCTCCACTCCTGCCATATCCGGTCCCTTGGGCTGGAACACATAGGCCGGGTTCGCAGCAAAACTCAAGCCCTGCACGGCGATGGAATCGACATCCACCAGATACACCCGCGCCAGGGACGAACACGCGGAACAGACAAGGCACAACGTCAGCAACGCGGCAAGGCGCAGGGCGCGCGGAATGAAACAGGAAAAACAGAGGATCATACACAGCTCCGGCCCGCAGGCGGGTAACTTTCCAGTACAGAATTTGGACAGGTTAAAATTATATATCCCCGTACCCTCCCCGGCAAGGGCCCTTGCGGACGATCAGGCGCAGTCCTATATTAACACTACCTCGCGTAATGCGCACAAAGACGATACCCAGCGGAGTTTTTTCATCAAACTGGATAGGGAGATTTCATGGCCCAACTCAACTGGAAGGAACTTCTGACGCCCTGGCGTCAGTGCGGCGACGGTTCGCAAGAAAAGGTCGCGGATCTTTCGCCCGACCGTAGCCCTTTTGCGGCGGACATTGACCGCATCATCTTTTCCGATTCCTTCCGCCGCCTGTCCCGCAAGAGTCAGGTGCATCCGCTGGCGCTGAATGACCATTTGCACAATCGCCTGTCCCATTCGCTTGAAGTCAGCAGCGTAGGGCGTTCCCTCGGCTGCGCAGCGGGTTTTTATGCTGATCAGAACGGAGAACTGCCCGCAGGGCTTACGCCCGCCCATGTGGGGGAAATTGTGCAGGCGGCCTGCCTGTCCCACGACATCGGAAACCCGCCCTTCGGGCACGCCGGGGAAGAAGCCCTGCGCGAATGGGCGGAAAACCCGGAAAATCATAACTACCTGAAAGCACTGAACGCACCGGAACGGACGGACTTTCTCTATTTCGACGGCAACGCACAGGGTTTCCGGGTGATCACGAAACTGGAAATGGCCGGGCCGGTCAAGGGCGGGCTCAAACTCGCCTGGCCCGTACTGGCCACTATGGTCAAATACCCGTGGGCCTCACACGAGGCCGAACGCCGGGGTACGCCCAAATACAATTACCACTGTTCAGAGGCGGAAATTTTCGACCGCGTTTTTTCCCGGCTGGGCCTGCGCGCCGCACCGGGGAACTATGTCCGGCATCCGCTGTCCTATCTGACGGAAGCAGCAGACGACATCTGCTATTCCGTGATCGATCTGGAAGATGCCCTGGAACTGCGCCTGATCGACATGGACGAGTTCGTCTCCATTTACAGAAACATTGACGGAGTAGACGACATCCTCGCCTCCGGCGACGAACAGCGGCGCAAGGTATCCTATATTCGCGCACTGGCAATCGGCAGGATGATCGGACTGGCCCGCGCCGCTTTCATCCGGCATTATACGCCCATCATGAACGGGGAGCTGGAAAAATCACTGGCCGACAATGATGACGGCCTGCTTTCCCTGCTTGAACCGGCAAAAGCGCTGGCCCGGAAGCGCGTGTATTCCGAAAAGCGCAAGGTCGCGCTGGAAATCGGTTCGCACACCATTTACGAAGCGCTGCTCGATGCCTTCATCCCCGCCGTTCATGGAGCTATCCGGGGAGCAAACAGGGGCGAAGACAGTTTCACGCCCTACAAACAGCGCAAGGCGCTGGAGCTGCTGCATACGGATTTTACCGGCTGTACCCTGTACGAGGGCTATCGCAGAGTCATCGACTACATCACCGGCATGACCGACAGCTACGCCACCTTCCTCGCCCAGCAATTTCTCGGATCAGGCACCGGGCCGTGGCAGATGTAGCGAAAAGAGCACTGTGTATTTCATCATATCCGGCATCGACAATTCCATCATGTGAGAAAAATCATGGTCATCGACACAGATATATCTTTTGAACCACCCTACAAGGATCTCTATAACCAGCTTCCCGGATTTGCTTACCGGACACGTATCATCGGGCGTGACGAAGATGGTCTGTACATATTCAGCATGAACGTGGTCAATAACGGCAGTTATGATATTTTCGGCATCCTGCCGGAAGATATGATTGGCACAAATACCATGGAAAAGCATACCGTGCCGGAAGATTTGGAATATGTCCGAAAAAATACCATGGAAGCCATCAATGAAAAAGGCACATTGGATATCTACTACCGGATCATTCCCATCAACAGCAAAAAAATCAAATGGATACGCGAACAGGCAACATGTGTCTACGCATCCAATGGCAACCCTTTGTATCTGGAAGGCCTGATCATCGACGTCAGCCGGGAAAAGTTCCATGAACTCAAGCTACAGGAAGAAAACCGCCGCCTTCGGGAACAAAACTACAATATCGAAGAAAACACCGGGGGTATGATCGGAAAAAGCGA
>JAEXGX010000120.1 GCA_023450535.1 Pseudomonadota bacterium
CCGCCACAGTAGGGCTGACCATCGCCCTTGGCACGCAGGGGCTTCTGCCGCTTGAGGCGGCCATTCCCATCGTGCTGGGCGACAATATCGGCACCACCATCACGGCCATTCTGGCATCCATCGGCACAAGCCGCGCGGCCAAGCAGGCCTGTGCCGCCCACGTGTTGTTCAATGTGGTCGGGGTAGCCATCTTTTTGCCGCTCATGCCTTTGTATATCGGTTTTATCCAGTCCACAGCACAGGGCATCGGCCACCAGATCGCCAACGCGCACACGCTGTTCAACGTGTGCAACACCGTTCTTTTTCTCCCCTTTGTGGGGCTCTTCGCCCGTCTGATTAACCGCCTTATTCCTGTACGGGAAAAAACGGAATTTCCCGGTGTGCAGTTTCTCGACCCCAAACTGATTACCGTGACTCCGGGAATTGCCGTAGAAGCGGTAAAAAATGAATGTATTCATCTTGGGGAAGAAACATTGAAACTGATGGACGCGGTAGAAGATGTCTTCTTCAACGACAAGGCGGAACGCTCTGAAGAAATCCTGCGCCTGGAAAACCATGTGGACGAGCTTCAGCATGCAATTTCGCATTATTCCGAACGGCTTTTCCGTGCGGGAATTTCCGATGAGGCCGCCAAATTCCTGCACGGTCTGGTCAGCAGCGCCGGTGATTTGGAGCGCATCGGAGACAACGGGAGAAAGCTGCTCCAGCTTTACGAATACCGCAAAGCCAGAAACCGCGACTTTTCCTCTGACGCGCTCCAGGGGCTGCAAATCATGTATACCGAATGCCGCCAGGCTGTGGACGCCGCTGTGGGGAGCTTTACAAAGCCGATTGAAAATACGGCGGAACTGGATGCACTCGTACAACGAGTTCGCGACATGGAAGCCGAGTTCCGTACCTTGCATATCCACCGTATCCGCAAAAATACCTGCGATCCTGAAACCGGCATGAGGTATGTGGACGTGTTGGGTACCATCGAACAGATGTCCTACAGGGCAAAGAAAATCATCCACGTCAATGCGCTGGAGCTGTGAGCCGAGCTTCCGGCCAGCGTCCTATGGCCCAACAATCTGAGCCGGTCACAGCGAGGCTGTGACCGGCTCAGATTGTTGATAAACCGGGGCTCCGCCCCGTGCCCGCCGGGGGGCATGATATCTCTGCTGTCTTTATCCGTACGGCTCACAAGCTCGCCTACGGCTAAAGCTCCCTCCGGACCCTCTCGACAATAACAAGCTGAAACTATTGAGGGTGCAGGGGCATCATGCCCCGCTCTGCCCGGCACCCTTTCAGGCATGGTGCCAAGGGGAGTTTGAGGGGGCGAGAAGCCCCCTCAAGGACTTTTTCATCCCGAAAGAGGCTACTCCTCCCAGCTTCTGAAATGCTCTAGTAACGGTACAGTTCAGCCTTATACGGCCCTTCCACGGCCACGCCGATATAGTCGGCCTGCTGCTTGGACAGGCGGGTGAGTTTGACGCCAAGGCGGTCGAGATGCAGGCGGGCCACTTCTTCGTCCAGCTTCTTGGGCAGGGTATACACCTTGTTTTCCAGCTTGGAGAGAGCCAGTTCCATCTGAGCCAGCACCTGATTGGTGAAAGAATTGGACATCACAAAGCTGGGGTGCCCGGTGGCGCAGCCCAGATTCACCAGACGGCCTTCGGCCAGAACCAGAATGGAACGTCCGCTGGGCAGAGTCCACTTGTCCACCTGGGGTTTGATTTCCATGCGCTTGCACGCCGGGTTGGACTCCAGCCAGGCCATGTCGATTTCATTGTCGAAGTGGCCGATATTGCACACAATGGCCTCATCTTTCATACCCATCATGTGCTCGCCGGTGATCACATGATAATTGCCCGTAGCGGTGACAAAAATATCCGCGAAGGGCAAGGCATCTTCCACCGTGGTCACTTCATAGCCTTCCATGGCCGCCTGGAGCGCGCAAATGGGGTCGATTTCCGTAACCAGCACGCGTGCACCGAAACCGCGCATGGACTGGGCGCAGCCCTTGCCCACATCGCCGTAACCGCATACCACGACCACCTTGCCCGCGACCATAATATCCGTAGCGCGTTTGATGCCGTCGGCCAGGGATTCGCGGCAGCCATACAGGTTGTCGAACTTGGACTTGGTCACCGAGTCATTGACGTTAATGGCCGGGAAGAGCAGCTTGCCTTCCTTTTCCATCTGGTACAGGCGATGTACGCCGGTAGTGGTTTCTTCGGACACGCCGCGCACTTTGGCGGCCACGGCCTGCCAGCGGGCAGGGTTGCCCGCATGGGAAAGGGCCAGACGCTCCATGATGATCGCCAGTTCCTTGTTCTCCGGCGTTTCCTTCAGAAGATCGGGGTTCTTTTCCACGTCCACGCCTTTGTGAATAAGCAGAGTGGCGTCGCCGCCGTCGTCCACAATGAGATCCGGGCCGGAACCGTCGGGCCAGGTCAGGGCCATTTCCGTGCACCACCAGTAATCCTCAAGGCTTTCTCCTTTCCAGGCGAACACCTTGGCGTAGCCCAACTCGGCAATGGCAGCAGCGGCGTGATCCTGAGTGGAGAAAATATTGCAGGAAGCCCAGCGGATATCCGCGCCCAGTTCGTACAGGGTGCGAATGAGCATGGCCGTCTGGATCGTCATATGCAGAGAACCGGTAATCTTGAGTCCCTTGAGGGGCTTCTTCTCGCCGTAGCGGCGGATAAGCTCCATCAGGCCGGGCATTTCCCGTTCAGAGAGCTGCATTTCCTTTTTGCCGAAATCGGCCAGGGCGATATCGGCAATCTGATAGGACAGGGACAGATCAAGAGCTTTGGCGGACATAATGCCTCCGTTCGTGTGAACAGTGTTTAATACGTTCAGGATGTATGACGCGTCAGGACAAGGTGCAGGGCTAGGCCCAGTTTGACCTCTTCCCGGCGGTATTCCACAGTTTCAAATCCTGCGCCGCGCAGCATGGCGTCCATGTCTTCACGGGTGAACCCCAGCCAGCGGTCGCCGTACACGGCGCGCATGTTTTCCTGCTGGTGACGGTCAAAATCCGAAACCAACAGCAGCCCGTCCGGGCGCACCACGCGGGCAATCTCCCGCAGGGCGTCCTCCGGACGGGAAAGATGGTGCAGCACAAGGTTGATGCAGGCAAAATCCGCCTCTCCGTCACGCAGGGGAAGATGATCCAACTCACCGATACGCAGTGAAACTCCGGCCGAGTCCTCACCAAAGCGGCGGCGGGCCAGCTCCAGCATGCGGGGGGAACCGTCCACACCGATGACTTCACCGCAATTGTGGCGCAAAAGCTCCAGCACCTCGCCCGTGCCGCATCCCAGATCCACACCGGTATCGCAAGGACGTCCGTTTTCCATCTTGTGGCGGCGCAATATTTCCGCCACGGCGTCAGGCAGGCGAAAATCGCCCAATACCTCACGGTTCAGCTCATCCCAGTCTTCGGCTATGGAGTTGAAGAATTGCCGCGTCCGGCTTGCCCGCTCTTCAATAATGCGCGCAGCCATATCCAGATCAGCCCGACTGGAGGAATCTTCCAGCGCAAAGGGCAGCACACTGTCCAGAAAGCGCCGCCCCGGCCCGCCTTCCATAGCGGAATAAAATACCCACAAGCCGTCGCGCCGGGCATGAACGAGTCCGGCCTCGGCCAGGATCTTCAGATGACGCGATACCCGAGACTGCCCCATGGCCAACAACGTGACCAGCTCGTTGACGGAAAGCTCATAACGCTGGAGCACCAGAGCGAGACGCAGACGCGTTTCATCAGAAAGAGCCTTCAAATAGCGAAGAGCGGCGGACATAATATCACCTACCGTGCATCCATATCAAGATTGTTTGATACGGATATCAGGCGACATCACGCGCGTCAAGCGGGAAATGGGAGTCATGTCGGCGCCAGTTTCCTGCGCGTCACGGCCAGAGCTGTTCCGCATTGGAATTATGCAGGCCGAGACATAAAATTGATCTAAGATCTTGAAATACTCTATTCTTCCTAAAATAATCGCAATAATCATAGTGATACCTGGTGAAAGAGTTAATATCAAAGAAAAGGAGAGTCATTTTATGCATGATAAACATGACTTAAGCAGACGTACATTCCTGCGGTATACCGGCCTTGTTACCGGGGCCGCCGCAACACTCGGATTGACGACCGTCTCACTGGCGACCACAAAAGCTACACCGGCCAAGGGCACAGACGCACACGACACTCACGCCGCAACACAGGATCAGCCCCTTTCCCGTGGCTGGATGTTCTGTAACAACGAACAGGAATTCGCCACACTGTCCGCCGCTGCAGAAAGGATTTTTCCGAAAGACGAAACCGGCCCCGGTGCAATAGAACTGGCCGTTCCTTTCTTCATCGACAATCAGCTTGCCGGGGCATATGGTTATAATGCCCGGGAGTATCTCGCCGGCCCCTATCACTTCCCGGGAGCGCCCACTCAGGGATACCAGACGCCGCTTCTGCGCCGCGATCTGGTCAAGCAGGGGCTTCTGGCTCTGAATAATGCGGCCCAGGAGCGGTTCAAAAAAGACTTCCCCAAACTGAGCGACGCGGAGCAGGATATTATCCTCACGGACTGCGCAGCGGGCAAGCTTCCCACCCAGGGGTTCACTTCAGACTATTTCTTCTCGATTTTGCGGATGCTGGTTCTGGCGGGCGCCTACGCCGACCCGATCTATAACGGCAATAACAATATGAACGGCTGGCGCATGAAGAAATACCCGGGAGCGCAGATGGCCTATATCTCGCTCATAGCCGACGCCCAATTTGATTCTCCGGACCCCATATCCCTCTCCAGCATGCAATAATCCAAGGAACGCGACATGGCCAAAATAATGAAAAAAGTGAATGTGGTGACAGTAGGCGTGGGCTTCCTCGGCGGCCTGGTGCTTGCAGAATGCGCCAAGGCGGGGCTTTCCGGGGTAGGGCTGGAACGCGGCGACCGCCGTGGGATTAACGATTTTCAGGAAATGCACGACGAATGGCGCTACGCCGTCAATTACGCGCTCATGCAGGATCTTTCCAAGGAAACCATTACCTTCCGCAATACCGAAAGCATGCAGGCTTTGCCCATGCGCAGGCTGGGTTCCTTTCTGCTGGGCGACGGACTGGGCGGAGCGGGAACTCATTGGAACGGCATGACGTTCCGCTTTTCCCCCTATGATTTTCAGATCAAGACGCTGACAGAAGAGCGTTACGGCAAAAACAAGCTGGGGCCGGACTATCAGTTGCAGGACTACCCCTTGACCTACGACGAAATGGAGCCCTACTACACGGCTTTTGAAGAAGCCATCGGCATAGCCGGGGAACCGGGCTATTTCGGCGGCAAGCGTTCCAAACCCTACTCCATGCCTCCGCTGGTGAAGACCCCGGTTCTCTCCAAATTCGAGCAGGCGGCCAAGAAGGTGGATTGCCATCCCTACATGATTCCGGCGGCCATTGCCTCCCAGCCCTTCACCACGCCGGACGGTATCGAGCACAATCCCTGCATGTATTGCGGTTTTTGCGAACGCTTCGCCTGCGAATACGACGCCAAAGCCCAGCCTACCAATACGTTCATTCCCGTTGCCGAAAAAACGGGCAACTGCGACATTCGCTGCAATGCCAATGTGGTGGAAATTCTCAAACAGGGTGACCGCGTCACCGGGGTACGCTATATAGACACGTTGACCCTGGAAGAATTCATCCAGCCTGCCGATGTGGTGGTGTTATCCAGCTATGTGATGAACAACGCCAAACTGCTCATGATATCGAAAATAGGGCAGATGTATGACCCCCAAACCGGGCGCGGCACGCTGGGCAAGGGGTTGTGCTACCAGATCACACCCGGCACGACCATGTTTTTTGACGACCCCATGAACCTCTTCGCCGGAGCGGGCGCGCTGGGTGTATGTTACGACGATTTCAACGCCGACAACTTCAACCATGAAAAGCTCGACTTCATCCACGGCGGAGTCATTTCCCTGACCCAGACTGGTAAGCGCCCCATCGAAAGCAATTCCACGCCTTCGGGTACTCCCTCCTGGGGTGCGGCCTTCAAGAAGAGTTCCATTCACAATTTCAACCGCTCTCTGGGCATCGGCGCGCAAGGTGCCTCCATGCCTTACAGGTATAACTATCTTTCCCTCGATGACACCTACAAGGACGCCTACGGCCTGCCCCTGCTGCGCATGACCTACAATTTTACCGACCAGGATCGCGCGCTGTTCCAGTTTATCACCGGAAAGATCGAAGAAGCGGCCAAGGCCATGAATCCCGAAGCGATGGACAGCAAACCGTCTCCCAAGGACTACAACATCGTGCCCTACCAGACCACGCACAACACAGGCGGCACCATCACGGGCAAAAGCCCGGAAGACAGTGTGGTAAATTCGTATCTGCAACACTGGGATGCGGAAAACCTCTTTGTGGTGGGCGCGGGCAATTTCCCCCATAACGGCGGGTGTAATCCCACAGGCACTGTGGGCGCGCTGGGTTTCCGCTGTGCCGAAGGTATCCTGAAATACGCCAAAAAGGGCGGCAGTCTGGTGTAAAACCAAAAACTTCTCCAACAAAACCACTGAAAAAGGGACGGAAAAATTCCGTCCCTTTTTTCGGGGCGCTGCCCCGATTCCCCTTATTTGTTGTCGTTATACCATCGAGGTAATCCGGCCTCACGCAATTTATAGCTTAGAAGCGTAATCAGCCAGGCTCTTCAACTGCTCGTCCGACAGACGCTTGACCACGCCGGTCATGACCTGTTTGCGCGGGCCGCCGAAACTGCCGTCCTTGTAACCTTCCAGCATTTTCAGCAGTTCAGCGGCAGTCTGCCCCTTGAGGGGTTCAATACCTTCGCCGGGGGACCGACTGCCGTCCGCTCCATGACAGCTCTGACAATGAGTTTTAAACAAATTCGCCGTGTCATCGTCGGCAAACGCCATACTGACGGAAAAAAGGGATACTGCCGCCGCGCATGCGATCAATACTTTCTTCATAATATGCCTCACTCTTTAAGGTGGTTCAACGTCGGAACAACATACTGTTCTCATTTTCCCTTTTCTTGTACTCCCCCACACCTGAAGACTCTATTATAATGCACCGCCCCCATACTGCTGAAAAAAACTCTTTCTATAATGGAAACTGACCAGACAGCTTCGTATGATTGTCCCAGAAATAAAAAACCGGATTTTCCGGCGTTGGAACAACAAAGGAATGAGGCATGATTTCCCCTACCATGACAGACGCGGCCCAACTGATACCCCCGCCCATGGCGTTGCCCGCGCCGTCAGCCTTGCTTACGCTGCTCCAGGTGCTCACCTTTTTCGGGCATCTGGTACTGGTGAACATCCTTCTCGGCTCGGTCATGCTGGCCGTCCTTGATCGCCGGGCGGCCGTTCCGGGCGAAAAAAACGGCGTGGCATTCATGCCCAAAACACTGGCTCTGGCCGTCAACTTCGCCATTGCGCCCTTTCTGTTTCTTCAGGTGCTGTATGGCAACTATCTGTATACAGGCATCATACTCATGGCCGTATGGTGGTTGGCCCTTATACCGGCCGTCATGCTGGCCTATTACGGACTGTATGTGAGCGACAGCAGTACTCGCGTTTCCCGGCGCGCGGTGCTCATTCCGACGGCGCTGCTGCTTCTGGCCACGGCCTTCCTGCTGACCAACGCCAGCACGCTGATGCAGCGCCCGGATCAGTGGCTGCACTGGTTCTCGGATCCGCACGGCGTGCTGTTGAATCTGGGCGACGCCACCCTGTTTCCCCGCTATCTGCATATTATCCTGGCTTCTCTGGCCGTAGGCGGACTGACCGTAGCCTGGCGGGCAGACCGAAGCCTGCGCCATCCGGAAACAGACGCTGGCGAGGCCCTTTGGCGTCGCCGCAGAGGGCTGGCGTGGTTTTTCCACACTTCGCTGGCTCAAATTGCGGCAGGTCTGCTCTTTCTGTTTACCCAGCCCGCCCCCATACGCGCGTTGTTCCTGGGAGGAAGCTTCCTCCATACTGCGGCGCTTATCCTGGCGGCGGCCTGTCTGCTCCTGGCGCTGTTCATGGCCCGCCGCGGACGCCTCGGACTTGCCAGCGCCGCCGCTCTCGGCGTCATTCTGGTGATGGTCTGTAACCGTTTCATGGTCCGGGACGCCATGTTGCAGCCATATCAGGAGTTGCAGGCTTCTGTTTCCCCTACAGCGCTGGCCATGCCGCACGGTCAGGCTACGGTGCTGCTCATGTTCCTGGTTTGCGCGGCCTTGAGCGTTCCGGTGCTGGTATGGCTGATCCGCGTAGTGCTTCGCGCTGTGCGGCGTGACGGCACACTTCCTCAAAACAGCGACCGGACAAGCGCGGAAGCTGAGGCAGGAGAAAACTGATATGGAATATCCCGTCTGGCATTTCGCAGGCATCAACTCAGGGCTGATCATCGCAGTCGTGTCGGTGCTGCATGTGTTCATTGCCCAGTTCGCAGTGGGCGGCGGCATCTATCTGGTCTGGATGGAGTACAAGGCCTACCGCAAGCAAACTTTGGAACTGTTGCCGTGGCTGGAACGCCATACTCATTTCTTTCTGCTCGTGACCATGGTGTTCGGCGCGATCAGCGGGGTGGGCATCTGGTTCTCCATCAGCGTGGTGAATCCCGGCGGCACTTCTCTACTGATCCATAACTTCGTTTTTTTCTGGGCCACCGAATGGCTTTTCTTCCTTCTCGAAGTGGTATCGCTTCTGGCCTATTATTATACCTACCGCCTGAGCCGCGAAGGCGCCATGCCGCCTGAAACGCACAAACGCATCGGTCTGATTTATGCCGTCGCAGGTTTCCTGTCGCTTGTGCTGATCAACGGAATCATCGCCTTCATGCTCACCCCCGGGCAAGGCCCCGCCACCGGCAACGTGTGGCGCGCGTTTTTCAACCCTACCTTCCTGCCCAGCACGCTCTACCGTCTGGCCCTGAGCCTGATTCTGGCCGGCATGTTCGCCCTGTTCACCGCGTCGCGCATCCGCGCCGATGGCGCCAAACGGCTGGCAATCCGATCCGGAGCGCTATGGATCGTCTTTCCTTTTTTTCTGCTTCTGGCCGCTTCTTTCTGGTATTTCGCCGTGTTGCCGCCTGACCGGCAGGCCGCCATACTCCGGCGCACCTCTGATATCCATCCTTTTCTGAAAGCATACGGCTGGATTCTGCCTGTGGTATTTCTGGGCGGCGTGCAAGCCTTCATCCGATCTGAATGCCTGCGCAGACCTTTGTCCGTTCTTATTTTATGCACGGGCCTGATGCTGGTGGGCAGTTTTGAATGGATACGTGAAGCCGGACGCCGCCCCTGGATAGTTGAAGGTCTGATGTACTCCAACGGAATCACCGTTGCGCAGGCGGCACAGGCGCAGGCAGAAGGCGCTGCGTCACAGTCCGCTTGGCTCAGGCTGCTCGATAGCATGATCGAACCTGACGCCGACGGTTCGCTCCCGGCGCGCAGTGTCCCCCTGGACGACAGTCTGAACCGCGGCTCCTTGCTGTTCGCCCAGCAATGCAATGCCTGTCACGGCCTGAACGCCCCGCGCATCGACATACTCCCCCGCGTCGCGCGTCTGACTCCGGAAGGTCTTGCCGCCCAGCTCCAGGGGCAGGGAAAACGACTGGATTACATGCCGCCCTTTGCGGGTAATCAGGCCGACCGCGACGCGCTGGTCATCTACCTGAAACAGGCTAGCGTTTCACACCGGCCCGCGCCGGCTCCGGAGGCACAATGAACACCCCCACGCCGAACACTTCCCATTCCTGCGGAACCATAGCTCTGACGGCCTGGATAGTCGCATTGATCCTGTTTTTGATCTGCCTGGCCTGGGCCGTGTCCTCCGGCGTGAACGCCGATGAAGCGGCCCGCTTTTTTCACCCCGGCATGAAAGTTCCGGAAAGTCAAACCCTGCCGCTTATGGGACGGGCTGATCCCGGCGCAGTACTGGACAATTTGCCCGCGCGCGGCACAATCCCCCTTCCTGTGCAACTTTCAGGAACAGCTCCGGCCGGAACAACCCACGGCAAATCTTCCTGGGCCGACACTTCTCCGGCGGCCTCTGTACCGGCCCCCGAATACGTATTATCGGGCGCGGGATTGCAGGGCTTTTACCAGAACTCTGCACCGGACGAAGTATGGACCCTGGATTATTCCGCACCGCAACTCAGCGCGCAGCTTATCCGGCGCGGCCCGCCCACTCCCCAGCTTGTGACCGAAGGCGTCACCGTTACCTGGGAACTTGCTCCCGTAAAAAAACAGGGCAAAGAACAGAGCAAGGGTCAGAAAAAGGGTGGTGCGCATCAGGGAACCATGACCCCCGTGGAAGATTCCTGGTTTCAGGCGTCCATTCCCCTCTCCGAACTGCTCGCTTCCGGTCGGGAGGAAAATCCGGAGAAGGGTACTTTCGATCCCTATCCTGTGCTTACCCTGCGGGCCGTGGGCACAGACGGGAAGCTGCTGGCAGAAAGCGCCGCCGTGCTGGCTATTGCTCCCGGCTTCGGCTGCGCCCACTGCCACGACAACGCCGGAACAGCCATTCTGGAAGCACATGATCGGCACCAGGGTACCAACTTTCTGGCTCAACATGCCAAGGGTGAAATTATCGCCTGCCGCACTTGCCATGACGGCCTGACCATCACAGACGGCAAGGAAAGGGCGGGCCGAGGCATGAGCGTTTCCGCCGCAATTCACGGTTGGCACGCCCCCTATCTGACCGATATGGCCGCAAACGCCTGTATGACCTGCCATATTGCGCTGGGCCGCTCGAAAAACACCCCTGGAGAGCAACCCCAAGCTCTGTTCGCCCGGGATTTCCATGTGGAGCGCGGCATTGACTGCGCGCGTTGCCACGGCGTCATGGAGGATCACTCGCTGGCCCTGCTCAAGGCTGAAAAGGACGCCGGACAACCGCTGGCAGCCCCGGCCATGGCCGCCATCACACCGCGCTCCATGCCGGTGGCCGACATGGACGGCCGCCTGCCCTGGGTGCAGGAACCGGACTGCACAAGTTGTCATGACTTCATAACCAGGCCCGATCCCCGTACGGCGTCCGCCTTCAACAAATGGACGCCCGCCGACGAAGGCGCTTCCGGCCTGTACAGCGAGCGCAGGGACGACATGCTCATGGTGCGGTGCATCGTCTGTCACGGTGCGCCCCACGCGGTATACCCGGCCAAAAATCCGCTGGCGGAAAACCTCGACAATATCCCGCCCGTGCAATATCAGAAACTGGCCGCGCCGCTGGGGAGCAAGGGCAATTGCGCGATATGCCACGGCCAGCCCATGGACTATTCAGCCCATCACCCGCTGGTGGAACAGGACACGGCTAAATAATATTATACCGGGATTAATGATAAACCGGGGCTCCGCCCCGGCCCCCGCCGGGGGAGATAATCTCCCCCGGACCCCCATAATTATAACATAGTGTCATAATTGGGGGTGCAGGGCGTACTACGCCCTGCTGAGGGGAGCTTGAGGGGGCGAAGAGCCCCCTCAAAGGCTCTTTTCAGCAAAAATAAGCCGCAATCAATCGCCATTTTTCGGGTGTCAATACGTTCTCCCTCCCCAGGCACTATCCTTCCCGCAACCCGCGCCACGCCAGCCACGCCGCCTGTCCCAACGCTATCGCTCCATCCCCGGCCGGAAATACGCGCGGCAGCAACGGCTTCAGCCCCAGCGCCTTCAGCGCAGCAGGCAACTCCCGCGCCAATGCTGCATTATTCATCACCCCGCCGCCCAGCGCCACAACCTCAACGCCGCTCTCATCCGCCGCCGCGCGTGCCCACGCCGCCAGCCCGACCACCAGTCCACGATGAAAACGACGGCTCGCCCGGCCCACATCAAGCCCTGCGCACAATGCCTCGGCCAGTTCCGCAAACATGGCCCATACATCCAGTTCCAGCAGGGGCCGCTCCGTTTCGCCGTCCCACCCTGCCGCCCTGCGCAGCGGAAGAGAAAAGGCTCCGCGTTCGGAAAAATCCTGTGCGGCTTCCAGACGCAGGGCGGCCTGCCCTTCGTAGGACATACAATCGCACAGGCCGCACAAGGCGGCCACAGCGTCAAACAATCTGCCGCAACTGGACGTGAGAGGGCTATTCACGCGCCGCTCCCACATTTCCATGAGCATAGGGTACAGGGCGGTCAGGGCCGGATTCCTTTGCCAGGGGAATCCGGGGACTGCGCCTGCCGCAAAAACTGTATCAAATTCCGCTTCCGCGTGTCGCAACAACGAGGCAGCAGAACGCCACGGTTCACGCGCGGCCACATCTCCGCCGGGCAAGAAAAAAGGTCGCAGCCTTCCCATTCTCCGCCATGCTCCGGCGTCTGGCTGCACAAGCAGCAGTTCCCCTCCCCATACGCTCGAACGGCCTTCCCCTTCCGGCCCGTAACCCGCGCCATCCAGCGTAATCCCGAGCGCCGGGCCGTTGTATCCGGCTTCCGCCAGTACGGCGAACACATGCGCAACATGATGCTGAAGAGTAAACAGGGGAATGTTCCGGACCGCAGCATACGCTTCGGCCAGACGGGAGGACGCATAGTCAGGATGGAGATCCCGGACTACGGCGGCAGGTTCGCTTTCCAGCAAGCGCTCCAGGTGATGCAGATTTTCCTCAAAAAAGCCCAACGCCCCGGCCCGGTGCAAATCTCCGCCATGCTGACTGACAAAGGCATCTTTGCCGCGCGTAATGCAGAACGTGTGCTTGAGGTCAGCCCCGGCCGCGAACACGGAAAGCAAGTGAATGTCCCCGGCCAGCGCCTGCGGAAGAGGCACAAAGCCGCGCGCCCGGCGCAACATGCGCGGCGGGGCTTCGTCATTCCCCGCAGTTTTTTCTCTGCTCTCGGAAGAACGTCGCGAAGGGTCGGACATGAGTACGGAATCATCTACACGCACCAGAATATCCCGATTGTGGAACAAAAACAGATCCGCAATGTCTCCGAGCCGGGCACGGGCCTCCCGGTTGCCCAGGCTGATGGGTTCGCCCCCGGCATTGCCCGAAGTCATGACCAGCGCACGAAACGCAGGCGGATTTTTCGGTAATATTTCAGGATGAAACAACAAGTGATGAAGCGGCGCATAGGGTAGCATGATGCCAATAGTGTTTCCATCTGGAGCCAGGGCATCCGGCAATACCCCGGGGCGGCGCGGGCAGACCACAATGGGCCGTTCCGGGGACAGCAGCGCCGCGCGGGACGGGCCGTCGATGAACGCCAGACACTCCGCCGCGTCGAGAGATGCGGTCATAATCGCCAGCGCCTTGTGCGGCCTGTTCTTGCGCCTGCGCAGTTCCTCCACGGCTGGGATGTTGAAGGCGTCGCAGACCAGATGAAAACCACCTATGCCTTTCACAGCGGCCACAAGCCCCTGCCCCAGCGCCCACAACAAGGCGCTGACGGCAAGCCTGCCGCACGGCTTGTCGCCCCATGCGCCGTGTGCTCCCGCATATTTTTCCGAGAATACTTCTGGGCGTGCTTCTGGCGGCACCCGGCCCCAATCCAGCCACAATTCCGGCCCGCAGGCCGGGCAGGCGTCCGGTTGAGCGTGAAAGCGGCGATCCAGAGGGTTTTCATATTCCGCCCGGCATTCCGGACACAAAGGAAAGCACGCCATGCTGGTAAGCGGGCGGTCGTAAGGTAGAGAACGAGTAATGCTATAACGCGGGCCGCAGTCCGTACAATTGGTAAAGGCATAGCCATAGCGCCGATCAACCGGAGAAAGCAGGTCTGCAAGGCACTTGTCGCACATGGCGATGTCCGGGCTGACCAAAATTCCCTTCGCACCACCGTCGCGTGCGCTTGTCTCGATGGCGAACCCCGCAGGCAACGAGGGGGCGTACGGCACGTCCTCCCGTTCCAGCGAAGCTATGCGTGCCAGAGGCGGAAGCTCGGCGCGCAGACGCAGGGCGAACCTGTCCACGGCCAAAGCATCACCCTGCGTTTCAATACGCACGCCGCGCTCCGTGTTGCGCACCGATCCGCACAGGCCGCAATCCAGCGCAAGCCGGTATACATGGGGGCGAAAGCCCACGCCCTGCACCTGCCCGGTGACAATAAAAATACTTCTGGCCTTTGCCGGTGCTGTGTCTTTTTTCATGACGCGACTTTATCACGTCGCCCGTCAGGCGCAAGGGCCGCCATGTCCGGCAGGAGCCGGGTCCCCCTTTCCCGGCGGTATGGAGGGCATTTTCCCCTTGCCGGGCCGCAGGCAGACCTGCTAAAATTAAAAAATCGCCCATCCGTCCCGCGACGTTTATCTCACTCCGGAACTTTTTAGGCTCCGGCGCTTCGATCCCGCACATCGACCAGTGCTCTGGCCCGTGCTCAGGGAGGAGCGCACGGTGAACCAGGACAGACGGCCAAGCATCTTTTATCCGCCTTCGGGCGTTTTTCCGGGTTTTTTATGAACGACTTTCCCTCACAGGCCCGTACCCTGGGTCAGATACTCGACGAAACAGTAACCCGCTATCCCGAACGGGACGCCTTGGTCTATTTCAACCAGGGCGTCCGCCGCTCTTGGCGCGACTTCGCCCGTTGCGTGGACGAAATCGCCTGCGGTCTCATGGCCTTGGGCGTCGCGCCCGGCGAAAAGATCGCCATCTGGGCGACCAACGTGCCTTACTGGGTGGAACTGATGTTCGCTACGGCACGTATCGGCGCGGTATTAATTACGGTCAACACCAGCTATCGCGACAGCGAGCTGCTGTATCTGCTCCAGCAGTCGGAATGCGAAAACATTTTTATCATCGACGGGGTGCGCGATCACGATTTCGTGGCCACCCTGTACAAGCTGGTGCCCGAACTGCGCACACAGCCGCGCGGCGAGTTGCACAGCGCAAATCTTCCGTTCCTGAAGCGGGTGATGTTTCTCGGAGAAGAACGGCACCGCGGCATGTACAGCATTCTGGAAATTGCGGAACTGAGCGCCACGGTGGACAATGCGTCCTATGCCGCGCGCAAGGCCGAAGTCAAGCCCGACGATGTAGTAAACATGCAGTACACTTCAGGCACCACGGGCTTTCCCAAGGGGGTCATGCTCACCCATACCGGCATCGGCTACAATGGCTACTGGATCGGCCGCAACCAGAGGCTCAGCGGGGATGATCGGGTGTGCATCACTGTCCCGCTCTTTCACTGTTTCGGCTGCGTGCTCGGGGTCATGGCCTGCGTGAACCACGGTGCGGCCATGATCATTCTGGAAACCTTCTCCCCTGTGCACGCCATGCAGGCTGTGGAGCAGGAAAAATGCACCGCGCTGTACGGCGTGCCCACCATGTATGTGTCCATCGTGGAGCACAAACTTTTCCACCGCTTCAATTACTCCTCTTTGCGCACGGGGATCATGAGCGGCGCGGTATGCCCCGAACCACTGATGCGGCGCGTGGTGGAAGAAATGAACATGCGGGAAATCACGATTCCTTACGGCCTGACCGAAGGTTCGCCCGTCATGACCATGACCACCACCGATGAAACCATCGAACACCGTTGCACCACAGTGGGCCGTGCCATGCCGGATATCGAAGTGACCATCCGGAACCCCGACACCAACGAAGAAGTTCCACCCGGTGTCAGCGGGGAAATCTGCTGCCGGGGCTACAACGTCATGAAGGGCTATTACCGCATGCCCGAAGCCACACTCCTGGCCATTGACGAGGAAGGCTGGCTGCACTCCGGCGATCTCGGCATTATGGACAAGGAAGGTTATCTGCGCATTACCGGACGCCTCAAGGACATGATCCTGCGGGGAGGGGAAAACGTGTACCCCCGCGAGGTAGAGGAATTTCTCATGGGCATGCCCGAAGTGCGCGACGTACAGGTGGTGGGCGTGCCTTCCCGCCGTTATGGCGAAGAGGTCGGAGCCTTCATCATTCCCCGCCCCGGCTGTATCGTGCGCCCCGAGGACGTGCGGGACTTCTGCCGGGGACACATCGGCTGGCACAAAATTCCCCGCTATATCGCCATGCTGGAGGAGTTTCCACAGACCGCCAACGGCAAAGTTCAAAAATATAAGCTGCGCGAACTCGCCGCCCAGCTCTTCCCCGAAGCCGCACAGGGCAGCCGCAAAAACCGCCGGGAGCTTCCATGAGTATGGATTTGAGCGCCACGTCCCCCGACGGAGTGCGCCCCTCTGCCGTCTACCTCGCGGCCGCAGGCTTTGAACGGGAACTCGCCCGCGAATTGGAAGAGCGACAGCCCGGTTGCATCACGGCACAGCGCGAACGTCTGTTCGTCTCTTCCGCGCCGCCCCTGGCGGCGGCCTGGGCGCAAAACGTCTGGCTGGAGCCGTTTTTTCTGCCCATCGCCTCCGTGGGAGACGCTGTCCGCCAGCTCAAGGCCATCCAGCGCAACTGGCACTGCCATCCCGTGGACCTGCACCGCCGCGCCGCGCTTATCGCGGGGCAACTGCCCCCGGTCAAAGCCCGTCCTCTGGCTTTCGGCAGGAACGCCCCAGACTCCCCTCTGGGTGCCTGGACGCTATGGGATCGGGATCTGCTTCTGCTTTCCGCCCGCTGCTCATCGCCCTTTCCGGACGGAGAAGTCCGTTTTGAGGAAGACAAGGTCAATCCGCCCAGCCGGGCCTATCTCAAACTGTGGGAAGCCTTTACCCTGCTGGGCAAACACCCTTCTCCCGGCGATTTGTGCCTTGACCTCGGGGCCTCACCCGGCGGCTGGAGCTGGGTGCTCGGTACACTTGGCGCCCGCGTGTTTGCGGTGGATAAGGCGCCTCTTGCTCCGAACGTCATGGCCATGCGCGGAGTGGACTGGTGCAGGGGCAGCAGCTTTTCCCTCACCCCCGACATGACCGGTCCGGTAGACTGGCTCTTTTCTGACATGGCCTGTTACCCCGAGCGCCTGCTTGAATTAGTTCGCCTGTGGCATGAAAACGGGACGGCGCGGCACTTTTTGTGTACGTTAAAATTCCAGGGGGAAACTGATCATGCCTCCGCCCTGGCTTTTGCGGCCTTTCCCAATTCTCGGCTTCTGCACCTCTCTTGCAATCGCCATGAACTGACCTGGTTTTTTAGTCCAACTTCCTGATAACTACGTAAAATTTAGGTGGAGCGCTTGACATTGCCCTGCGCGCCCCCTAGAAAGAAAAGGCGCTGAAACGCGCACAATTTCTAGCCTAACGGAGAAAGTAAGATGACCAAAGCTGAGCTCGTCGACAAAATCTACGCGAAATCCGGACTGCCCACCAAGGCCAAGTCCGAAGCCGCTCTGGATGCCACTATTGAAGCCATCACCGAATGCCTCACCGCTGGCGATGCCATTACCCTTACCGGATTCGGCAGCTTCAAGGTCGCCAAGCGCGCCGCTCGCAAGGGACGTAACCCCCGCACCGGCAAGGAAATCGATATCGCGCCCTGCGCCGTGGTGAAATTCACCCCCGGCAAGACCCTCAAGGAAGCCGTAAAGTAAGTTTTTTGCACTTGTCGTTAGAGAAAGCTGGCAATCGCGACGAAAAATCGTATCTCAGGGCCAAGTTCGGCAACGGTTTTCTTTTAGAGTATTTTAACGTTGAAAGACTGTGGAGCAAGTGCCCCAGAGGCGCCAGAATCTATGGGTGCGAGGCTCTACGCAGAGCTGGACCAGCCGCAATTCACTTGCGGCACATAGCTATGGCACAGACGTAAAAATTACGGGCCGGAACAGAGTATCCTGGTTATGTGTAATTTCAGTGTTAACCTGCTCTGGAAGCGATTTAACATGGAATCTCCGAAAATCTGCACAATGCCACAAAAAATCCTGTGGGCTTCCTGTTAACAATTTTCGTGCGGTTCCATCCGGCAACCTGTGCAGGCGGCACAGATTTATTCTACGGATTTGTCACCTGTCTCCGAAGCGAATTCCGGCCTGCCGGAATTCGCTTTTTTCTGTCCCGCCGCTATGCTTAGCGTATTTCAGCATTGAAATTGGAGTTTCCTTATGCGTACAATCTCCGCCGAGCACCTGCGTCAGGCCGTCGAAGCCTTGATCCTTTCCGTTTCCCGCACTCTGCCTCCGGATGTTTGCATTGCGTTGCAAAAAGCCTGCGCGGAAGAACGTTCTCCGCAGGGGCGGGAAGTTTTGCGCCAGTTGCTGGCCAATGCCGACTATGCGGGAGAAAAGGGGTTGCCTGTCTGTCAGGATACCGGCACAGCAGTCTTTTTTGTGGAGCTGGGAGAAAACGCCCGAGTGGACGGCCTCGGTCTTCACGCCACGCTGGAAGCCGCCACGCGAAACGCCTATGCCAACGGATACCTGCGCAACTCCATGTGCCATCCGCTGACGCGGGCCAACACCGGCGACAACACTCCCATATCCCTGCATCTCGATCTGGTCCCTGGCGACGGATTACGTATCCGCTTTCTGCCCAAGGGCGGAGGAGCGGAAAACATGTCGCGCTGCACCATGTTCGCTCCATCCAAAGGAGTTCAGGGGATCAAAGACTTTGTGCTGGAAACGGTCAGATTGGCAGGGCCGAACCCTTGTCCGCCGATAATCGTGGGAGTGGGAGTGGGTGGCACCTTCGATCTGGCCCCGACTCTTGCTAAAGAAGCGTTGCTCAGGCCGTTGGACACAATTAATCCGGATCCCGAGGCAGCAGCTTTGGAGGCGGAATTACTGGACGCCATCAATCGCTTGCCCATCGGTCCGGGGGGACTGGGCGGCAACCAGACCTGCCTTGGTGTACACCTGCTTCTGCGGCCCTGTCACATCGCAAGCCTGCCTGTAGCTGTCAATATTCAATGCAACGCCGCTCGGCGCGGAGAAATTTGTCTATGAACGCCATTCATCTGACCACCCCACTTCAGCGTGAAGACACGCTGAAACTGAAAGCAGGAGACCAGGTCACGCTGTCCGGCATCATTTACACTGCTCGTGATGTGGCCCACCGCCGTATGATCGAGGCGCTGGACAGCGGCGCCCCCCTGCCTTTCGATCTGAGCGGCGCAGTCATTTATTATGTCGGCCCCACGCCCCCTCCGCCCGGCATGCCCATTGGTTCCGCAGGCCCTACCACATCCTATCGCATGGATGCCTACGCGCCCCGGCTCTATTCCCTCGGGCTTGCCGCCAGCATGGGCAAGGGGAAACGAAATGAGGAACTGCGCGCCGCACTCCAGCAATACGGCGGCGTCTACCTTGGGGCGACGGGCGGAGCCGCTGCGCTTCTGGCGCGGCATATTACGGCGGCGGAAGTCATCGCTTACCCTGAACTTGGGCCGGAGGCGGTGCGCCGCCTGACGGTGGAGGATTTTCCGGCCATTGTCGTGTATGACGCCCATGGCGGGGACGTGTTTCCGAAGTTATGATTACGCCTGCCCAGCGGGAGGGGGCTCCCCCTGCCGGGAGGGCGGAAGGATAAAGAAGATTAAACTAACGAAATTCGACGCTCCCCCCTCCGCGCCACAACGTCCTTCAGCACTTAAACTACCGCTTCACGCCACGCCTGTTTTCCTGAAGTGAAACTTTTTTTCGGCAGCCGCAGCAGTCTCCGGCCGCTTTCTGACCCACGTGACAAGCGCCTGCACAAGTACATCCAGCTCAATAGGTTTGGCGATATGGCCATTCATGCCCGCATTACGGTACGCTTCCAGCTCGCCCTCCATGACTTGAGCCGTCATGGCTACAATGGAATACTCCGTAATGCTTTTGCCCGACATGGTGCGTATGCGCCTCGTCGCCTCCAGGCCATCCATCAACGGCATCTGGATATCCATCAAAACCAGATCAAAGTCCTGCGAAGCGGCGAGTTCCACTGCTTTGACTCCATTTTCCGCCACAGAGATCTTCATACCGCAGAGTTCGAGAAGGTTCATGGCGACTTCCCGATTAATCTCATTATCTTCGACAAGCAAAATCTGCGCGCCCGCAATGGCCTTCAGCTCTGGCGATCGGAACGGCTCTTTGACGGAAACGGGCATATTCTCTTCAATCTTTCCCTCCGCGCTCAGACAGGCAGATACCGCATCCCACAAACATTGCCGGGTAATTGGCTTGGGCAGAAACGTCGACAGCCCCCACCCCTTATCATGAGTTTGAAATTCCTCCAGGCCGTTTGCTGAAGACACCATCAGCACGGGTATGCCCGGTCGGAGCACTTCGCGCAGTTTGCGCGCGCATTCCGCGCCGCTTGTGTCGGGCAGGGCATCACCCAGCAAGACCAGGCCATACGGTTCCTCCTTCGCCCGCGCTCTGACGGTCAGTTCAAGGCCCTCCTCACATGACCCCGCCGTATCTACAGTCAAACCGAATTCATTCAGCCGGACGGCATACAGTTCACGAGCAACCTTGTTGCCATTCACCACAAGGGCGCTCCGAGCCTCTTCCAGCCTGCGCGGGGAACAGTGGGGAGATTCCGGATCTTTTTGAAACACACAGCTAAAGGAAAAGGTGCTCCCGCATCCCGGTCGACTGGAGACATTGAACTCCCCGCCCATCAATTTCACCAGTCGTTCGGAAATGGCCAATCCCAGGCCGGTACCTCCGTATTTACGGGTGATGGATTCATCCGCCTGTTGAAAACTGTTGAACAGCTTGGGTAATTGCTCGCTGCTCACTCCAATGCCGGAATCTTCCACTTGCGTACACAGCGTCACAGTGTGTTCCGTTTGCTCATGAACACAAACCCGGATAACTACCTGCCCCGCTTCTGTAAATTTTATGGCGTTATTCACCAGATTGGTGAGCACCTGAGAATAACGCAACGGATCACCGATAACAGAAGCCGGAATATCCGGTTTGACATCCAGTAAAAGTTCCACTCCTTTCTGCTCTGCGGAAAAAACCAACAATGCAGCTTGCTCATTCACTGTTTTTTCCATGCAGAACGGAACTTTTTCCAATTCCACTTTGCCTGCTTCAACTTTGGAAAAATCAAGAATATCATTGACGATATGCAGCAAATTCCGGATCGCATTCTGAGCGCACTCCACATAATGTCCCTGTAAACTGGACAGTGGCGTATACTGCAACAGTTGAACCATACCGAGTATAGCATTCATGGGAGTACGAATTTCATGACTCATGCGCGCAAGAAATTCACTCTTTGCATGGTTGGATGCTTCCGCCTGTTTGCGCGCAGCCATGAGTTCCGTCACATTCTGCACCCAAACCAGAAGCGCCGGCTCGTCGTTATACCGAATATTAATCAACGATGTCAGACAATCCAGCAGTTCTCCGGCCTTATTCCGAAACTGTATGGGCTGGTTGAAAATTCGTTCCCCCTTGTTCAGCCGGGCTATTGCATCCTCCCTGTCTTTCGGATTCAGCCAGCATGCGGCAATATTTTCTCCATTCTCAAGCCCCGCAAACTCTCGCCCGATGGGATTGCTGAATTCTATGATCCCCTGCCGGGAAATGAATACCGCCGCAGGAGAAACATTAATGACATCTTCAAACAGCTTGCGTTCCTGCTTCAGATGCGCCTCATATGCCTGTATGACGCGCAAATCAAACAGTGAGCCGAAATATCCCTCGTAGCAACGTGTGTGCAATCTGGTGATATTGACTTCGCAAGGAATTATTTCACCATCGGCATGGCGGCAAAAACAGGGTACATGCAATGAATCGTTTTGCCCGCAATGCTCAAGAGTCTCTTTGAAAGAACATTGCAACCGCACGCCGCTTTTCATTTCCGGCATATAAGCCGGAAAGTCCCGGTACAGCGCCTCCTTGGACTCTGCCCCAAAAAAATGCACTGCAGCCATGTTACACTGACGCAACACACCATTTTGATCCCAAATAAAAAATGGTTCCGATGCGTTTTCAAATACCGCGCGTTGCACCACAACCTGCTCATAATATTCTGAAATATCCCGAAAAATAACAATAGATCCGGTTATCTCCCCGTTTTCTTCATTCTTCAGAGGGGAAACACTGCCTTCCGTCAGGATATAGCTCCCGTTTTTATGAAAGAACAACTCTTCGCGAAAACAGATGTCGGTCTGGGAGAGTCTGGCCTGGCACAACACGCAATCAGCTCTGGGTATGGGATTGCCGCTCTGGTCTTTCCCATGCAGCGTGTCATGCATAAGACGTCCCAAAAGTTCGTCTTCCGCATAGCCCAGCAAAGACAGGGCAGATTGATTGATAAAAGTAATGCTTCCTTCTGGATCTACTTCAACAACGCCTTCTGTAATAGAGGAAAGTATCCGGCGTGTTTTGGACTCAGTGGATTTCCAGCGCCGGGCACGCTCCTCGGCGAGTTGTTCCAGACGAGCCACCATGTCGCGCAACGCGGCTTCCGCCGCATTTCGCCTGCGGGAACGTTTCAGCAGAGCCACAGCAAAAAAACATGTTCCTGCCAGCATTACTCCACCGGCAAGCATATGCCTCCACAGTATGACCCGATGCATTTCCTGTAAATTTTCCGCCAACGTGCCCATAGGATAGGTAATACTGATGCCGCCGCGCACGTCTCCTGCCTTGTATCCCTGCTCATGGCACGACAGGCAGCTTTCTTCCATGTACAACGGCATCATAACCCGTATGGATGTTGCTCCCTGCTCGACGAGCTGTTCGAAAAACAGTTCGTTGCGGCTGCGCTCCAATTCCATGAGGGCCTTTTTCTCCCACTCATCCGCTCTATTATCAGGGTGCACAGGGTTCAAGCTGGTCAAATGCGTGGGAATTCCTTGAAGATTTCGGTTCTTTTCCTGAACAAGGCGAACGACGCTGTCCGGGCTTATCCATGCCAATTTCACCCCATCTGGAATGGCAAAGCCGAGGCGCTCATCCCCCAAGACAGGCTGAGGTGGCGTAGCGACGGAAGCAGGAACATAAATTCCTCCCACATCATTCAACCATGCGCGCAGGGCCAGATCCTTGTTCATGGTCACGCGTGCCTGAAACAACGCATGTTCCATTGCACCACGGTGCAGCAAGGATTCAAAGTTCCAGCAAGACAATACGGCCAAGGCAATGATGATGCCACTGAGCAGCGCCGCACCCAACCGGATAATGTTTTCATCCTGCTGAAGATATGCTCTTATCCGCCGCATATTGAACACCTTGTATAGAGGGGCATATAAAAAATTCGGCGCTGACAGCACGGCAGCTGGCGACGTCCCGTCAACACGCACTCAAAAATGAAAAATTTATGCTGTATAAAAAGAGTAAATTTTATTTAATGGCTATTCATAACGGGAATCACCTTTCACGCACCTCACGCACTTTATAAAAAACCTCAAAACCTGATAAAAGTTAAAAATTTTCTACTATCAACTCATCATAAAGTATGTTATTCTTTGAAATTTTACTGTAAATATCTTTCTTATTTAGTCTATATAAATACACAAATGATCATTATAGAAAAATTATATCCTTTATAATTATGCAAGATGAAGCATATTATCACTAAAATTATATGCTATTGACACAATACTTCAGCAAGCATGTTTCATGATCCACTCGATTTCAGCGATCATGCAGAGCATTTTAACGTTGAAGTTCTCTAGTCAGTGACGTCATCGCATTCAATATCCTTACGCATATTTTCAAGTACATCATGTATCCTTTGAGCCTGTCGGAGTATTTCCTCCACTTCGTTGGTCGCAACTTTCATGGATTGAGCTATATTGTTGCTCAACATGCTTATATCGGCCACATTGCGATTGATCTCTTCCGAGGTAGCAGATTGTTCTGTTGCCGCAGTAGCAATGGCCTGAACCCGGATGCTGGAATCATTGGTCAACCCCGTGATATGAACGAGCGCCTCACCGGACCGTTGCGCCTGATTTGTCACATCATCGATGGCTTCCACCGCATTTTGCACGGTTTGGGCGCTCTTTCCCGTTCCGACCTGAATGGTGCTGACGGCATCATCCACCTTATGGGTGGCCGCCATTGTTTTTTCCGCCAGTTTGCGCACTTCGTCGGCAACCACGGCGAAACCTCGCCCCGCCTCTCCAGCCCGTGCCGCCTCAATGGCGGCGTTCAGGGCCAACAGATTGGTCTGATCTGCAATATCCCGAATAATAATCAAAATTTCACCTATGCCGCGGGCCTGTGCATCCAGAGAACGCATATCTTCTTTCAGCGCCAATGACCGATTCTGGACATCCTTCATGTCGCTGACCGTTTTTTCCATGGCCTGAGCACCGGTTTCAGCCTCGCTGTACACGGTCAAGGAGGCATGAGCCGCATCTTCAGCATTTCTGGCAACCTCAAGCACTGTGGAATTCATTTCTTCCATGGCTGCGGCTGTATTAATAAGACGGCTGGAAGCCTGTTCCGTCTGTTCGCTTACTTGCATTATTTCATTCATCAGCGTTGACGCCACATCTTTGAGTTTCTCTCCGGCGACGGAAAGCTGCTGCACCACTTCTTGGCGGCTGCGCCGGGCGGCTTCACGCGCTTCGCGGCGGAGAGTCACTTCTTCCGTGATATCCTTGGATATTTCCACATGACCGATCCTGTTCCCCGCTCGATCCAGCAGATAATGCAGATCCAGAAGCATGGTACGGCCTGATGGTAAAGTATTGGTCAACTGGTTGACTCCCCTGCGAAGCTGTTCAATGCCGCAATCCGGCGTATCGCACAAATTGCCGCCCTTCTCGGAACAATGATGCCCTTTATATTCGGTCCCCCGTTTGTTCATGGAGTCAAGCGCGGCAGTATTGCAATAGCTCCAGCGCATTTCCATGTCTGTAACGGAAATGCCGAATGGAATGGTGTTCAAAATCCCCTCATACCAATGGTAACGTTCAAGAACGGCAGCATGGGTCTGGCATATGGCCTCACCCAAAGCGTCTTCCGCCTGTAAATGAGAAATGTCCGGCTCCTTTTCATCCGCAACGGTCCTGATCAACTGCAAGAGCACGTCTTCCCGTTTTTTGAACTCCACCCTCATCAAAAAAGCGGCGAATAAAAATATTGTGGCCGCAGCGGCGACACTTAACCACAGTCCTCCAGAGGATTTCATCAAAACTTGGAGAACTGCAAATCCTGAGCTTTGCGCTACAACAAAAATTATCAAAATATTACGAACATGTTTGTTCATAAACGTGCCCCCTTCAGAAAAAATTCAGTTCTCACACAACATCCAAAATCGTATACACGCGTACTATATGTCAAGAAAAAAATACGAATTTGAAATATTTTTTTTCTTATATTTCACTTTCTATACAGCATATATCTATTCATACTATGCTAAATAAATATTAACTCCATAAG
>JAEXGX010000198.1 GCA_023450535.1 Pseudomonadota bacterium
TCTTCTTCATTAAGCCGAGCCACACGCTCGGGCAGGGGTACGGCATTGATGCCCCCGGCCGCTTCGATGATTGCAGCAGCCATAGAACCACTGCCTGCTGCGAGCAGATTGGGGGAGCGGATTTCAAAAAAGATGCGGGGGCGGGGCTTTCCCTCGCGTTTGGCGGTAACAGCGGCGAGACGTTTTTGCATGGCGGTGACGCAAGCTTCCGCTTTTGTTTCTTCTCCGGTCAGAACGCCGATACTCTTCATGATTCTGAACATGTCTGCAAAGTTTGCGCCGTGAAATACAGCAACCTTAAGCCCCAGAGCCCGCAGACGTTGCACCTGATCTTGCGCCTCCTGGCGGCCTTCAAATTGAAGAATGAGGTCGGGCTGAAGCGCGGCCACACTTTCAAAGTTGGGTCTCATGTGTGTTCCGATAACGGGTAATGCCGCCAGCTCGGGACGGGTATCCGCCTTGGTACGCGCGATGATGTGGTCTTCGAGAGCCATTTCCAGCAGCATGTCGTTAAAAGCGCCGTACAGGGCGACAATGCGCTTTGCCGGAGCCGTAAGACGTATTGTCGTTCCTCCATCATCCTGGAAAACAAGAGGAAAACTCTCTACAGACATGGCAGGCAAGGCAGAGATCAAGATAAATATCAGGGAACCAAAAACAGAGGTAAGAAGTGAAATAGTATGCATGGAAGACCTTTTATACGCTGAATCTTGAGTCGGATGATGTGGGAGAAAGGGGGCCGAGGCTGAATTGAGGCAGACCACAAGGGTGGCGCAATTCGACAAAGGGGGTCTTAAACAGGGATTGCAGTATAGAGGCGTTAATTTGACGTGGAGACAGGGAAAAGAAGATATGCCCATCGCGTAGTGCCACGATCCTGTCACAGTATAATAATGCGGCATTGATATCGTGCAGAACGGCGAGAACAGCGCTCCCCTGAGCAGCTCGGGCGGCAAGCATACCGAACAGATCGATTTGACGGGCAGGATCCATGGCACTTGTCGGTTCATCCAGCAAAAGGATGTCCGCTTCCTGCGCCAGAGCGCGAGCCAGCATGACGCGCTGAAATTCTCCGCCGGACAGTGTGCGTAGAGGGCGTTCCGCCAAAAGGGCCGCTCCTGCGCTGTGCAATGCCTCTGCTGTTTTTTCTCTGTCGTGCTGGCTGATCATACCGTGCCACTGCAGGTGAGGGTAACGCCCCATGAGTACCATGTCCTGCGCTGTAATATCCGGCATTTCAGGCCGTTGCGGCACCACGGCGACACGCTTGGCGCGGGTTTTCACATTCAGACTGGACAGAGGAGCATCTTCAAGACGGAGTTCCCCTTCCAAAAGCGGTAATTCCCCGCATAAACAGCGGATCAATGTGCTTTTTCCACTGCCGTTGGGGCCGATCAGGGCGGTAATTTCTCCGCTCACAAGCGTGATGTCAATATGATCAAGCACAGGAGTGCCGCCATACCCCGCGCGAAGAGCATGTGCGCTCAATAAGGGATGCCCGGCGTTCATCGGCGGCCTCTGCGCTCAGAGCTCAAGACGAGGGCGAAAAAGGGGCCTCCGACAAGCGATGTAATCACTCCCACCGGAAGTTCCAAACCGTCAGGCAGAATACAACGGGCCGCGACGTCCGCCCAGAGTAGGAAGATGCCTCCCGCAAGCCAGGCTGTAAACATGAGCGGGCCATGCCATTGGCCGATAAGACGGCGCAGAATATGGGGTGCAACCAAGCCCACAAAGCCGATGATGCCGGAAACGGATACACTGCCCGCTGTGAGCAGGCCAGCTCCGGCCAAGGCCAGCAGGCGAGTTCTGGAGATGTTGACCCCGAGGTGAGCAGCGTCTTCCTCGCCCAGACTCATGAGATCCAGCGCGCGCCAACAGGGCAGAAGCAGCGCAATTCCCAGCAGGGAGGGGATGAGAACAAGCGGTAGATCAGCCCATCCTCTGCCCTGAAAAGAACCGAGGATCCAGAAGACAATGCCTGAAACCGATTCTTCATCCATTGCCTTGAGCAGAGAAACCCCTGCGCCAAACATGGTGGAAACGGCAACGCCCGCCAGTACAAGCCGGTCCCGTCCCGCTGATGTGCTTTTATCCGCTCGGCCGAGCAGCAGAGCCAGACTCAACGCCGCAAACGCTCCAAGCATGGCTCCCTGGGCTGTACCAAGGCCCCATATGGCTCCTGTTCCCAGTGTCAGCACTACCCCGGCCCCCAGGGCCGCTCCGGAAGAAACGCCCAGGAGAAAAGGATCCGCCAGAGGATTGCGCAACACGCCCTGCATGGCGACTCCGGCCAGAGCGAGCCCTCCTCCAGCGAGCAGGGCGAGTATGGTACGCGAAAAACGGATCTCACTGACAACGAGCCGCAGAGAATCATCCGGGGGAGTGTTGTGAAAATACCCCAGGGCATCCGCCAGAGCACTTAGTACTTGGGGTGCGCTATAGTCCACAGGGCCGAACATGCAGGCCAGCGGTATGGACAGAACCCAACACAAACAGAGCGACGCGAAAGCCATGCGGCGAAAAAAGGTGCCGTGAAAAATGCTGCGGACGGCATAGGAATGTGATTTATTCATCAATAAAAAGCTCTCCGCCGCGAGTGCAGGCAGGAGAGCTCCGTTTTCGCTCATCCGTGAAACGGGGGGCGGAAGCACACGGCATTGACAAAAACCCGTTGTCGTTCCCCTTTGCGGGAACATGCCGTCATTGCGTCACGTCAGGCAGGTCTTCCGGCTGTTCCCGGCATTTTCCCCTTCCCGGCATACCTCTGCCAGTGGGTAATGAAAACGCCCGATCCGGTAGGGATCGCAAAGGGGTGTACGGCGGCGGGTCCGCTCCCGATTTTCACGGGATTCCCTATTAAGCCTAAAAGGCACCTGAGGTTTGACTACGCGGCGCTTGCCCGGCTGTCAAGGGAGTCTTTCTTCAGCAATATTGAATTTACATGCTGGTGTAGAGCTTTCGGCAACCTTGCCGCTCAAGGACTCCTCGCGTATGTTTATTCACGGCTTATGGCATAATAAACAACATGTGTGATTCGGAGGAAGGGAATGAAAAAGCGTTATATATGGGGAGGAGTGGCGCTATGGGCGCTGGGATCTGGATTTATTGTCCTGCATATGGCACAGGGCGATGTGGAAGCCAAGATCAAGCAATGGCTGGCGGTGCATTCCTGTACGGCGGAAGATGTGAAGTTCAGTCTGTTGTCCGACGAGCTGAAGATCAAGGGAATAAACTTGGAATATGACGAAGGCGATCATAAAATTACAGGCAGGGTGGAGTCTGCGCTGCTGAGTGGCCTGCATCGCGGAGCTTTTGATGCAGAAAACGGAGATTTGACGCCTTTGGCCGACGGTTTTGCCATTGAGGGAATTACTTTTGAAAGAGTAAAGGGCGGTGAGAAGTACGAAGGGCGCATCAAGAGCCTATACGGCAAGGGGTGGTATGAAAACCTCGCCACCGGAGCGCAGGCCATGCTGGAAGATAAATCCATGCGAACATTGCTGGAACAGCTTCGCCGCTATCGGGTGGATGAACTGACTTATGAAGAATATGAAACAAAGATGCCTGTCCCCATGCCCCTGCCAGACGGGTCTTTGCGTGTGGTCACAATGGTTTCACGCATTGATAAAATGAGCATGCCCGACGGCATAGGGTTCAAACAGGGAGAAGAAAAGGGGGAACTGCGAGTTTCCGCTGTGGGCGAAGGTTTCACTATGGAAATACCCGGCTGGATGAGTGGACGCATGGCGAAAGTCGAGCTTCGGGACATCTATGTACCGGAAACGGACAAGCTGCTGGAATTGCTGGAAGTGTCGGAACGACTGGGCTCCCACACTCCATCTGAAGCCGAGCTGAATAAATATATGGATAAACTTCTCGCCGCCTGGGAGGGACACCTTCCGTTCGGACTATTTCGTCTGGAGAGCATGGAATGTACGTATGGTCCGGAACTGAAAGATGTGCCCGGCTGGTCGCTTGACGAGCTTGCCTGCACGCTGGATAACGGCGCGCGAACCGAGGCAGGTCTATCCATGAAGGGAATGCGATCTCAGGGATTGGATCAGAAATTTGAGAGAGAAGTGGAAATCCCCGCGAAGCTTCGGGAGAAATTTCTTCCCCAAGGGCTGGTGCTGGACGCTTCAGCTCAAGTTTCCCTTGCGGCCTTGTTCGGAGACAATGATCCTGGAGAGAGCGTTTTTGAACCGGATACGAT
>JAEXGX010000144.1 GCA_023450535.1 Pseudomonadota bacterium
CACTGTGGCCGAACATAAATATGACAAAATCCGCGACTCCATTCCGCAAATAAAAACAGGCGAAGAGCGCGTGGCAACTATGGCCCGCTTTCATTCCCTGATGCAGCACAACTCCGCGTCGGGCTTCGAACTTATGCGCGGTCTTGGCGTTATCTCCCCGGAGCTGGCCGAACTGGAAAAAGACAACGACATCATGCTGTATGAAAAGAGCCTGCAATCGATCCAGCAAATGGCTGATAACGGCATGCTCAAAAAAGGACTTTCCGTAGAAGAGGCCACAGATTTGTACTGGGCTTATTCCGCACCGGGCATCTACCGCAGATTGGTGCTCGTCCGGGGCTGGTCCATGGAAAAATATACGGAACAGATGAGCTCCATCCTTAAATTCTTGCTCCTGGACGAAGACAAGCAGAGCCCCAAAAACGAAAACGACAAGAGCGCCGGAACCGGCGAAGGCGGTTGAATATCGTGAAAACCACCAGAAGGGCGGGAAATGTCAAAACATTTCCCGCCCTTTTTTTGGCTGCTGAAAAGCCTTCTCTTCTTGCCGCTTCATTCTCCGCCCTGCTGCAACAACTCGACAAGCTGTTCCAGCGACTTTTTGCCGAACAGAACCTGTTCCTTTTTCCCGTCATCAATGATCAGGCAAGGTACATTCATAACCTGATAGCGTTCCCGTAATGCAGGAAAGAGATTCGCATCATATGCCTCGGCCCGCACCAGAGGATGGATGGCGGCAATGCGCTGGGCCGCTATGACCAGTTCCGGACACAGAGGACAGGACAACGACACCAGAATTTTCAGATCAAGCGGCCCGTTCAGGGCAGCAATGGCTTTGGAAAGCTCAGGAGGGAGCGGCTGGCCGGGACCAGCCGCATTATATAACGCTACCACAAAAGAATTGAACTCGTGTCCGCCGGGGACACCATGAAAGGCGATGCCCGTATCGTTTCCGTCTTCCCGCAACACCCGTACACAGGGACGTTCCTGAAGATCTTCCGTCCCGGTACCAGCGGAAGTCGAAAGCCATTCCACCGTCAATTTTTCCGTCAGGCCGGCCAGTTCTTCCAGCATGCGCCGCAAGTCCGCCGAAGGCAAATTTTCATCCGGCACGCCCCGCAGAATCAGGGGCCGCTCCATCCGCGCAAAAACCTCGCTCAGTTTCGCTCGATGCACCGCCGTAAGAAACGTTTCCCCGATTGCCCCTACGGCATCGTGCACGGGTGCGTCCATTAGAGCTGACCCACGAGGTCAAGGCCCGGCTTCAACGTTCCCGCACCGGGCTTCCATCTGGCGGGGCACACCTGATCGCCGTGTTCGGCCACGAACTGCAACGCCTGCACCTGGCGGAACAATTCGTCCGCATTGCGTCCTACGCTTCCGGCCAGTACCTCATAGGCGACAATACACCCTTCAGGATTGACGATGAACGCGCCTCGCTCCGCCATGCCGTCGGATTCGATCATCACGTCAAAGTCGCGGGCCAGTACACCAGTGGGGTCGGCCAACATAGGGTATTTGATTTTCTGGATCGTCTTGGACGCGTCATGCCAGGCTTTGTGGACAAAATGACTGTCGCAGGAGACAGCATAAATTTCGCATCCAACCGCCTTGAAATCCTCGTATTTTTCCGCCAGATCTTCCAGTTCCGTAGGGCAGACAAAGGTAAAGTCCGCAGGGTAAAAGAAAAAGAGAGACCATTTGCCGAGGATATCCTGCCTGCTCACCTTGATGAATTCGCCGTTGTGATAGGCATGTACACTGAACTCGCCGACTTTCTTATTAATAAGAGACATATGAACTCCTGTTTATTGATGGTTTCAAGTACCGTATCCCATACGTTTATCGAAAGCGATTATTATCAAGAGATTTCACCTTGTCAAGCAAATAGAAAATGATTTTCAATTTCTTTTGAGCATGATTATACTTCATCGCCCATACTGACATGCCTCCGGCACATAAATGTCCATATCTCATTATCTTGCGGCGCACGTCCGCCAATGCTACCCTGACCCCGGAATAACACCCGCACCCGGAGCGCCGCCATGCCCGAAACCCTTTCCCCCGATTTCGCGCGCGCCCTTTCGCTCGCCGCCATCCCCGAACATTCTCCCGCCTTCATGCAGGCCATGTCAGGCGGTGAGGCCTTTTTCATCGATGATTTCCTTTTCCTCTCGGGGAAGGCCAGCCCCGGCTCTCAACACGCGGACTGGCTCATGGCCGTGGGCTACCGTCTGGGCCTCGCCCCAGGCGACGATCTCAACGCCAACGCACAGGACTTTTCCACCGCACTGGACAAAGCGCTGGAAACCTGCGGCGCGGAACACTGCTTCGCTATGGCGCCGGTTCTGCCCGCTCCCATGCGGCAAAACGCTCTTGCGCTGGAAGAAGATGTCTTCTATACCCTTCCCGCCGGAACTTCAGTGCCCAAGCGCCTGCGCAACATTCTCGAAGCCGGGCCGCTCCGGGTCGCCGTCGGGCGCGACTTCACGCCGGGGCACCGCCGTCTGTGGGCAGAATTCACAGGGCGCACGGCGCTCAAGCCCAATGTGCGCGAACTCTACGCCCGCACCGAAGCCGTGTTGAAAGCAGCCAAGGGACAGCCCGGCGCGGATTTGCGCCTGTTTGACGCTCTGGACGCCGAGGGCAACATCACGGCCTCCCTGCTGCTGGACTTCGCCCCCAAACGTTTTGTCAGCTATATTATCGGCGCGCACTCCCGTAGCCGCTACGCGCCTCACGCCACAGATCTGCTGTTCAAGGCCATGCTGGAAGCGGCGCGGGCCGAGGGCAAGGAGGAA
>JAEXGX010000217.1 GCA_023450535.1 Pseudomonadota bacterium
CAACTCCCGGCTGCAACACATTCCGGAAAGATACACGCCCGGCACACTGCGCATCAGATGCGCCCAATAAAAATATCCGCCCGAATGCAGAGCCAGCCCCGCACAGGAGGGACAGGCAAAAGCCCCGCCTTCGCCTTCCGCCGATTCCGGGTCATAGCCTACGGCGTATCCAGCCTGGGCGATGCAGCCTGCGGACAGCACGCCGCGGCATGAGACCACCGCCATATCCGTACGCCACAGGGCTCCGATCAGACGCGGCACGAAATCCGGAACCAGAGGAACATCCCCCGCGCGAAGGAAAAGCAGCACTTTGCCGTGCGCGTGTGCCGCAGCCAGATTGGCGAGAGAAAACATATCGCCGTGCGGCCCATTGAGCAAGCGACAGTGGAAATCCGCACACAGCTTTTCCAGCAGCCTGTGCACGCTTCGTTTGCATCCCCTCCGTACGGCATCCGGGCTGTTGGCGGGCTCGCTATCCAGTTCATCGGACAAAGTGCCGCCGCAGACAAGAAACGTTTCCTTCTTGTCGTAGGTGACGCGTTCCAACGCCGCGCGTACGCGCTCCAAAACACTAGGTTCTTCCGCAAGTTCCCGCAGGTTAACCAGAACACAGAGCGTCAGCGCGGGGAGCGGAGAAGGAGGGATGAAGCGTAACCCCGTGTATATGGATTGCGGCCAGGTTTCAAATATGACCTGCATTCCTATCCGTTCAACGTATTCCTGCCTTGCCCGCAGAGACGCCTCCCGCGCGTACGGCTTGATTTCCCAATTTCCAGATGTGCTCCCTGAATGTCTGCGCCAATGATACAGCACTTGAGGAATGTGCCGTATGCGAGACGCGCTCGCCTTTTCCAGAACGCGCAGCGCGATGTCGTGATCCTGAGCCCCCTCGTATCCGCGCCGGAAGCCCTGAAGCTTGAGCAACGTCGATGTACGGTACATGACGAAATGGTTGATGCAATTACAGCCCAACAGCAAGTCGGGATCGCAGCCCGGCTTGAACAGCGGATTGTCGTAACGCATTTCTCCGTCCGGGTCGTCCCGCCGGATCTGATCTTCGTCAGAAAAGAATGCTTCAGCTTCGGGATACTCTGCCACTGCGCGGGCCATTTCAGCCAGAGCCTCGGGCGCCAGAATATCATCATCATCCAGCAGTGCGCACCATGTCCCCCGCGCAATGGCCAATGCGGAATTGGACGCCGCGCTGATATGACCATTTTCTTCCCGGAATACGACGCGAAAACGAGGGTCCCGCCGGGCCGCATCTTCCAGAAGAGGACGCACATGCGGCAACGTGGAGCAATCGTCAGCGATACAGCATTCCCACCCGCCCCAGGTCTGGTTTGTCAAAGAATCCAGAGCGTCACGCAAATATTCGGCCAAGGGGTTATACACCGGCATGAGCACGGAGATGAGCGGTTTTTCTCCGATCGGGGGAGCTGCTTTAGTCGAAGGCTGATTCGCTTCCGTCAGCTCTCTCCATGCGTCGTAGGCTGGTCCGGATAAAGGGGGACGATCAAAATCCCCTCGGCTGAAGCGTGCGCGCAGAAATTCCAGCCTCGCGCGGTTCCGCACCGCAGGCAAGGCCCCCCTATCCTGCATGTGGAAACCCCTGCTTGAGATAGAACGCCTCCACCGCCGCAGCGGCGCGATCCCAACTGAAAAATTTGCGGGCAAAGGCCCGGCCGTTTTCTCCGATACGTCTGGCCAGAGCACGGTCATCCATCAAGCGGCGCACTTGGGCGGCAATATCAGCGGCAGAAGAATCGTGCAAGTACAGGCAATGCTCGCCGTCATGCAACAATTTGCCTATATTGGTAGGTGCGGTGACTACCGGCCTGCCGCTGGCCAGGAAAAAGGTCAACTTGGAGGGAAAACGGAAATCGTCGAACGGCCCGGGAATACCGGGCTGCACGAGAATATCAGCAGCACTGATAAAAAGGGGAAGCATCTTGGCGGGGACCTGCCCGGCCTGGATGCCCCAGCGGGAACGCGCGTCCAGAGCCGCGCGGCTCAGCAGCTCGTCTTCGTCAAAACCGCAGCGAACCAGCCGGACAGGGTGTCCCTGCTCCGCCAGCAGGTCAAGCGCACAAAAAAATTCGTTCATAAACGGCGCATTTGCCATATGCACGGCACCGGGATAGACGAGCACGATTTCGTCTTCTCTCAAGCCAAGTTCGCTTCTTACTCTCAGGTTTGGGGTCGGCGGGATACAAAAAAATGCCTCTTCACAGGAAGGCCAAAACACTTGCCTGGGAATGTTTTGCGGAACAAATCGCGTCAACGCGTTGATGATACAGGTTACACCCGCAGCCCCACGGAGAAAATCCTTATAATAGAGTGGATTACAGAAAGCTTCAGAACAGGTGACCCGCCCGGCCCGTACTTCCTGCTCCAGCTCGGTATAGGGCATATGGTGCAAGCTTTCCAAAATATATTCCTCGTTGTCCTCCAAATGAACGAAATAAGGCCGCCCGGCCAGGCGGGCCAAACCTTCCGTAAGTCTCCGGGGAATCTCGCGCGGAGTCCAGGCATGAAAAACAATATCCCGGAGCAAGGGTGAATCCCGCCTGAGCAGGGCAATCGCTTCATCCACGGAAAGAAAGGTGTAGCGGGGTATGCCGAAATAGTCCGGTTCAGAACCTTCCACAGGCAAAATGACATAACAGCGGTGCCCCCTGTCCTGAAGCGCATTGGCGAGGAAATGGATATGCACGCCGGAACATCCGCCATACATACTGTAATTGACAAAGGCGATATTCACATTACCCCCGATCGATCCTGCGTAATGCGGCAGTACAGCGGGCAAACTCCGTCTTGGAGGCGGAATGAATGCCGGGCTTAATAGTCTTTACCTGAAAAACCGCCCCGGCCTGCCAGAAAAAGCGCCTGCCGGGGCTGGCCGTCACTTTTCTGACAACTCCCGATCCCGGCGCATGGCCTCAAGC
>JAEXGX010000247.1 GCA_023450535.1 Pseudomonadota bacterium
GGGCACGGGGAGGGAAACTTTTGTAAAAGTTTCCCTCCCCGTTAAACTCATACTCATAAAGGAATTTTTGATGAAAAAGCACTTCTGTGTGATGCCGGGAGACGGCATCGGGCCGGAGATTGTAGAAGAAGCGCTGCGCGTGCTGAACGCCATAGCGAAAAAATTCGGTCATGAATTCAGCACGGAAGAAGTTCTCATCGGCGGTTCGGCCATTGATGCCACGGGTGGCCCCCTGCCCGATGCGACGGTGGAAGCCTGCAAAAAAGCGGACGCCGTGCTGCTCGGCGCGGTGGGCGGCCCAAATGGGATACCCTCGACCCGGCCATCCGTCCGGAAAAGGGCCTGCTCGGCATCCGCAAAGCCCTCGGACTGTTCGCCAACCTGCGTCCGGCCACGCTTTTTCCCGAGCTGGCCGGAGCCTGCCTGTTGCGTCCGGACATCGTGGGCAAGGGGCTGGATCTCATTGTGGTGCGCGAGCTGACCGGCGGCATCTATTTCGGCACGCCTGCGGGAACGGAAATACGCGACGGCAAGCGCACCGGCTGGAACACTATGATCTATAATGAAGATGAAATCGCCCGGATTGCGCATGTAGCATTTCAGGCGGCGCAAAAACGCCGCAAGAAGGTCTGCTCTGTGGACAAGGCCAATGTGCTCGACGTGTCGCGCGTATGGCGCGAAGTAGTCATTGAAGTGAGCAAACAGTACCCTGATGTGGAGCTCAGCCACTTGTATGTAGACAACGCTGCCATGCAGTTGGTGCGCGATCCCTCCCAATTCGACGTCATTGTAACGGGCAACCTGTTCGGAGACATCCTCTCCGATGAGGCCAGCGTGATCACCGGCTCCATCGGCATGTTGCCTTCCGCCTCCCTCGGCTCCTCCCAGCCGGGCCTGTTTGAACCCATCCACGGTTCCGCGCCGGATATCGCGGGTCAGGGCAAGGCCAATCCGCTCGCCACTATTCTGTCCATCGCCATGATGCTGCGTCATGCCTTTGATATGAGCACGGAAGCCGACGCCATTGAGTGCGCCGTACACAAGACGCTTCAGGCGGGCTTCCGTACTGGAGATATCATGGAGTCAGGCAAAACACTCCTTTCCACCCGGGAAATGGGCGACAAGGTCATCACCAACCTTTAATTTCCCTGCCGCCGTTCCCTGAAAACAGGGAGCGGCGGCATTACAGATGAAAAAGCCCTTGAACGGAGGAGTCGTGAAAGATTATCTCTCTGTCAGACAACCCGGTCCCGGTGTTTTTTGAGGCGGAGCCCTAGGACCTGTTCACACTATTACCGCAGAGATATCATTCCTCCCGACGGGGCACGGGGCGGAGCCCCGAAAAACAAAACATTTTCCTTTTGTATGAACAGACCCTAGTTTATCATCATTTTATTCTTCTGGCTGGCGCAACTCCTGCGCCACCGTGTACGCGTAATTGCGCCCAGTAGCAGTGAGAATGCTTTCCGCCACGGCATCCAGAGTTTGGGCCTTGAGTTCCCGATAGGCCCTGTTCTCCGGCTCCAAGGTCAACAGATGGGAGGCCAGGCGTGAAGCCCAGTGCGCATTGCCCCGTTCCAGCGCCTCGCGAGCCCTGTCTGCAAGGCCCCCAACTCCACCGACAAGCTCAACCATGCCTAGCGCCTCTTCCTTTGCGCCGAATGTCGTCAATTCCAACGGATCATTGCCGAACCATCCGATATACGCGCTATAAATGCCGCGCACCGTCCAGGCTATATTTCCGTAATATTCTCCCAGATCATCCAGCGCCGCCAGATGAGGGGGCAGTTTCACCGTTCGCACAAGCTCGTCCGGCCCCATCCCCTGCCGCATCCCTTCAATCGTGGCCTCAAAAATATGTTTCAGAGCATCCCGGTAGTTACGTAATGCCGTACGGGATTGCTCTGCCCCACAAAAGGGCATGGTATGGCCGGGCACCACGCCTTGCGCATCCAGTTCCATCATTCGTTCCAGGCTCGAGATCCAGCTTGGCAAATCGCGCGGAGGAGTGCCCCGCACCGGATACACGTTGGGAAAGGAACGATAGATGTCGTCTCCCGCACATAGAATCCTTTCAGAGGGAATCCATACCGCGAGAGCGTCAGTGGTTTCACCCGGCGTGGCGATAAGCTCCAGCTCCACACCACATAATGTCAGCTTCATATCAGCGCCGTCAAAAAAACGGTTCGGCATCACCGCGCCCGTCTTTCCACTAAAAATAGCCCCCTTGGCCTTGGGATACATGACCAGAGAAACCCCGTTGCAGATACGCTTTTCCGGCGGCAGAGCAAAGCCTCCCTGCCGTGTCCCGCGCCGGGCAAATAGCGGCATCAATCCTGTTTGTTCAAAGGGCAGTGTTTCCGCTCCGAAATTGGAACGCGCCCAGACTTCCACATCGTTGCCTTCCGCAGCAAAGACCGAAGAAGCGCCAGTGTGATCACCATGCCCATGCGTATAGATAATAGCTTTGACCGGCTTGTCCGTAACCCTGCGAAACTCGTCCAGAGTGGCCCGGGCATTCTCGGGAATCATACCGGTATCCACAAGAATAATACCGTCGTCGCCCACAATCATGGTGACATTAGACACATCGTACAAGACAGAGGTCCAGACGCGTTCACTCATGTGAACAATGCCACGCCACGCAAGCAATGTATCCCGCCGCTTTTCCAGCTTCAATGTTTCCGGAGTTTTCATCCTGTTTTCTCCTTATCGTTTACCACAGAGAATCGCCTGGCGCGCCATTTGCCTACTCAAAACTACAAAATCAGCCGATCTACTCCTGATTTTTGGTCGCGTTGACTTTATCAGCTCTCTGTATCACGCAGTTCCTGCGCTACTGTTCGCGCATAGTTGCGCCCCGAGGTGGTCAGCATGATGTCAGACATAAGGTCGAGTGCGTCGGCCTTGAGTGCACGGTATACCGGTTCTTCCGGCTTCAGTGCCAAAAGATGATCGGCCAGACGCAACGCCCATCCCGTATCTCCCTTCCGAAGCGCGTCCTTCGTACGTTGGAGAAGCGCACATTCTCCGCCTGCCAGCTCTGCCATGCGCACCGCTTCTTCACACGGTCCGAATTCGGTCAACAACATACGCGGGTTTCCATCAAACCAACCCCAATACGCCGCATATAACGCGCGCACTGTCCAGGCTACATTACCGTAATATTCCCCCAGTTCATCCAGTCCGGCCAGGCGTTCGGGTAATTTCACAAGACGAACCAGTTCATCCGGTCCCAATCCTCTGTTCATACCCGCCACCGTTTCCCGGAATACATGAGCCAGAGCATCATGATAATTACTCAGTGCGCTGTATACCGCCTCCCGGCCAAGCCAGGGATCCGTGTGCCCCACCAGCAGCGCATCCGCATGATATTCACGCAACATGTCCAACGTGGCGATCCAGGACAGCACATCCCGGCAGGGCATGCCGCGCACAGGATAAACATTGGGGAAAGAGCGGTACAGAGCGTCTCCGGCGAACAATATGCCATAATCGGGTAGCCAGACACACAGGGCGTCTGCCGTTTCTGAAGGGGCCGCGCGCAACTCGAGACGAACGCCGCACAGCGTCAATTCCAGGCGCTCATCTTCCAGAAAATGATCCGGCGGCACAGAGCCCTGTTTGCCGTTGAACGCTGCGCCTGAAGGCATGGCACTCCGCAGAGGAGACAACCCCGTACCACTGCGCTGCTCCTGTGGCAATTTTGCACCGTTCTGCCGCGAACCTCTGGCCCCGAACTGGGACATCAGCCCAGCGGCCTCGAACAGTGCCGCTTCCACCCCGAAATTCGGGCGCGCCCAGACCTCAACATTCTCTCCTGCGGCCGCAAATACCGAAGATCCGCCGGTATGATCGCCGTGCCCGTGCGTGTAAATAATTGCACGTACCGGGAGCGGCGTCACTTTACGAAACTCCTCCATGATCTCCTGGGCAACGGCCGGAAGCATCCCCGTATCCACCAGGATCACACCGTCATTCCCCACAATCATGGATACGTTGGATTCATCATACGCTACAGCCTGCCACACCCGCTCGCCCACCCGGACCATATGGGGCTGTAGAGTGTTCTGACGCGCCTCCAGGCGCAACGTTTCCGCGCTCTTTTCTCTGTTCATAATGTATCACCGCAGTATGTTTCTATTATTAAGGACGGGGCTCCACAGCACCTTTATCCATACCCCATGAAACGCCTTACGAATAAAGAGCGCAGAGATGGTCTCGCTTGGCTCCGTGAGTAATTTCAAAATGGAATTACCCTAGAATGTTCGATATCGAACATATCTTGTCTCGTCTCTCTTGTAAAGTATGTCAATAACAAAAACCAGAGGCCGGTTAGGGATGTCCCTAACCGGCCTCTGGTTGAAGAAAAAACTTTGAGTTTCCCGGGATTGCTGATCGAACCAGCAATTCCCTACCTCATTGAATTATCTCATTGAAATTACAGCCACCGGAAATAGTCCTTCCATGTGCCTTGACGTTTTTCCCGTTCATTTTCAGCGCTTTTTTCCCGGAAGCGCAGGTAGGCGTCCTCTCCCTTCTTACGGGCATAATCTGCCACCTCCGTCACATCACCGTAATTTTCCAGAACATAGCGATATCTGGTCCATGCAGCCTGATAATTGCCCATGCTCCAGAACACGTCGCCGATATACACCTCGCGCTGGGCCAACAGATTGCGGCATTCCGCAATTTGCTCCTGCGCCTTTTCAGCGTACTCCGTTCCGGGATAGCTCTGTTCCAGACGCTGGAAATATTCCAGTGCCTCGGCTACTTCCGTAGAAGCCTGATCCACCGAGCGATAGCTGTTTTTCAACGACATGCCCAACTGATACAACACGTAAGGTATAGCGCTGTGCCGCGGGTGCAGTGTTTCAAAGTCCCTGTACGCCTCAGCCGCTTCTCCATATTTTTTGTTCAGGAAATAGGCGTCAGCCAACGACAGCTCGGCCTCTATCGCATAAGGGCTGAAAGGATAATCATCCTTGATGCGGGCATAGGATTGTGCCGCCTTGGCGTATTCTTTGGCGCGCATGGCGTCGTTGCCGTTTTCGTATATTTCCTGCACCGTGTCTTCCGACACGGGCAGGAAATATTCGTCAATAAGGCCGCAACCCGACAACATGAGGCAAGCCAGCAACGGCAGGACAGGCAGCTTAGGCATTCACTCGCTCCAGGTAGGACAGGGCAGAGGTAGCGGCAGTGGCGCCGTCGCCCACAGCACTGCTCACCTGACGGCACAATTTCGCGCACACGTCTCCGGCTGCAAACAGGCCGGGCAGATTGGTATGCATTTCAGCATCGGTTTTAACAAAACCCTGGGCATCCATGTCCAGAGCAGCGGGCAGGAACCCGGAAAGCGGCTGCATGCCCACATAGACGAACAGGCCTTCCACCGGGATGATACGAGTCTCCCCAGTGCCGACATGACGCACGGCAACAGCGTCCATAGTTTCCCCGCCACGGATTTCATCAATCACATGGCTGGTGACAAGCTCGATCTTGTCGGGCATGGCGGCGACTTTATCCGCGTATACCTTACTGCCGCGAAATCCTTCGCGCCGATGGATCAGGTAGACCTTGTTCACGATACGCGCGAGGTATAAAGCTTCCTCAAGAGCGGAGTTACCCCCGCCTACCACGGCCACGTCCCGGCCGCGATAGAAGTTGCCGTCACATATCGCGCAGTAGGAAACGCCGCGCCCGGTGAACTTATCTTCACCCGGCGCGCCAAGCGCCCGATGATGTGCTCCCGTACAGACGATGACGCTTCGGGCTCGCACGGGTTCCACACCGTCGGCAAAGCGGGCTTCATACCATCCGCCTTCCTGCACTGGTGTTTCAAGCGAGATAATCTCGCCACGCAGCCGTTCCACAGGGTACTCGTCAAGATGTGCGGAAAACAAATCCGCAAGTTCCCAACCTTTAATTCCTTTGGGGAACCCCGGGTAATTCTCGATCTCCGCCGTACTGAGCACCTGGCCGCCAGGGGCACTTTTTTCCACAAGCGCAGTACTCATGCCCGCGCGCACAAGATACAGAGCAGCCGTCATTCCGGCCGGGCCAGCCCCGAGGATGAGGGCATCAAAGCTTTTCATGCAAGCGCCTTATCAAGTACGGCAGTAATGTTGGATTTACCCACGGCTCCGGTGATCTGTTCCACAACTTCGCCGTTCTTGAACACGATCAACGTGGGAATGGCTCGAATGCCGAAGCGGCCGGGCGTCATGGGGCTGTCGTCCACATTCATTTTATAAACATTGGCGCGCCCCGCATATTCCTGAGCGATTTCATCAATCACGGGAGCAAGGCCACGGCAGGGGCCGCACCAAGGAGCCCAGAAGTCAACCAGAACAGGAACGGCGGATTTGATGACCATGCTGTCGAAGGTGGCGTCGGTAATCTGTTCGGACATGGAAAACTCCTCTTGTTATGTTACATTTGAAACTGGTGTCTGCTTGAGAAGATGATTCTCCCGCCCTATCCAGACACGAACATTAACGTCAGAAATGACATGGAGACATTATCCCTTTCTGAGGGCGCAACCTCCTCGAAGCGAGGTTTGTCGGCAGGGTAGTTTAACTTTTCCATGAGTAATTTCAAAGTGAAATTGCTCTACGTTAAACGAATACATGTTTCCATGAAAATATTGTAGGTTCGCCCCATGCCACTGTCAAGGGAGGCAACGCGGAACAATCAATTCAGTATTTCCTTCTCGCAACCAGTCGGAGGGAATAGCCTGTCCACGGGGAACAGCCGAAAGGTCAAGCGAGTGCCTATACCCGGCACGGGCCAACAGCAAGCCATTCCATGCCACCATGACCCCATTGTCAGTGCACAGCGCAGGAGAAGGAACATGCAGTTCCAGCTCCTCTTGTTCAGCCAAATCCCTGAACACCCGGCGAACTACGCTATTCGCCGCCACACCGCCCGCCACGACGATTGAACGGGGCCGGAACAACGCAAGAGCACGGCGCGCCTTGATTGCCAGCGTTTCAGCCACAGCCAGCAGATAAGAAGCCGCCGCATCGCACAAGAGGGAAGATGCACTGTCCAGCCTTTCCTTCGCCGGGCTTTCTCCGGCAGGAAAACGCGCTTCAGGGTGCAGGGCCAGCCAGGTGGCACCTGCCGTCTTCAGCCCGCTGAAACTGAAATCAAGGCTGTCGTTGTGCGTATAGGGGCGGGGGAAAAGATGAGAATCCGCTGTTCCACGCTTGCCCAGCGCATCCAGCAACGCTCCGCCGGGATAGGGCAAGCCCGCCATTTTCGCGAACTTGTCGCAGGCCTCTCCCGCTGCATCGTCCAGCGTCCGGCCCAGAACGAGCATCTCTGTGGGACTATCCATACGGTACAGATGCGTATGCCCGCCGGAAACAAGTACGCCCAGAGCGGGAAATTCCAGAGGCTTTTCCAGACCGGCCACCAAAAGATGCGCATTGAGATGGTTGACTCCGATGAGCGGTATGCCGCGCGCAAAGGCCAACGTCTTGGCAAAGGCCAGACCGACCAGCAGACTGCCGAGCAGTCCCGGGCCGCGCGTAACCGCGATGCGATCCACTTTACTCCATCCGCTCTCGGGATCATCCGTCCAGCCCGCCTGTCTCCACAATTCATCAAACAGACGAGGCATCAGGCGCGCGTGTTCGCGTGACGCCAGCTCCGGCACAACTCCGCCGAACAGCGCATGAATATCGATTTGCGTGGACATGACGGAAGCGCACACGCCGCCGTCATCTACCAAAGCCAGAGCGCTTTCGTCACACGAGCTTTCCACCCCGAGCACAAGCATGGGCTACCTCCCGACCGTTCAGCCGCGCTGCCGGTAAATAGCTGCCACCTTTTCCACATCCCGGGCGGACCCGATAAACAGCGGCGTCCGGTCATGAATCGCTTCCGGCCTCTTTTCAAGAATACGCCCGTTACCATCGGTCGCAAGCCCGCCCGCCTGCTCGGCCAACATGGCCAGAGGGGCGGCCTCATACATCAGGCGCAACTTGCCCTGCGGCTTACGCTCTTCAGCCGGGTACAGAAAAATGCCACCGTACAACATGGTGCGGTGAAAATCTGCCACCAGCGATCCCACATAACGCAGAGAATGAGGCTCTCTGTCCGTCGGCCGGGCAAAAATATCCACGGCTTCACGGGCGAGCTCGTCCCAATGCGAGTAATAGGCACCGTTGACGGAATAGACGGCACCTGTCTCCGGGATGCGCATGTTGGGATGCGACAGTAAAAATTCGCCGATGCTCGGATCAAGCGTAAACCCGTTTACGCCCTGTCCTGTGGAATATACCAGCATGGTGGACGGTCCGTACACAAAGTAACCGGCGGCAACCTGCTCCAACCCCGGGCGGAGCAATTCCTCTTTTCGCACTTCGCCACTGGCGTTCTCCGCACGGCGGTATATGGAAAATATCGTGCCGATACTCACATTCACATCAATATTTGACGAACCATCCAAGGGATCGAAGAATATGATGTAACGCCCACGCTCCCCGCCCTGCGTTCCGGAGGAAAGGAGCAGCGGCTCCGCCAATTCTTCCGAACCGAGCGCGCAGACCGCGCCGCAAGCCTGCATCCGGTACACAAGGACGCTGTTGGCGAACTCGTCCAGCTTCTGCACGCGTTCGCCCTGCACGTTGACCTCTCCGGTGCCGCCGAGAATATCCACCAGCCCAGCCTGTCTTACGTTGCGGGAAATGATCTTGGCTGAAACGATCAAATCATACAACAAGGCAGTAAATTGCCCCGTGGCATGGGGGGAATTGAGCTTTTGGGTAGAAAGCAAGTGTTCAGTAACCGTGATTTCAGGCATGAAACACTCCCTTGGCAAAAAATTATGTTTAAAACGCTTTCATAAGGAAACTATACCATTGTTTCGAATGACGGAGGCTTCTTGAGCGCAAGCATCCGAACCAACGAATATGGAACAAACTACAGGAATCAACTTGCGAGGTTTACCGGGCGGGGCTGGCTATGACCAGCGGCATACCGCCGAGATAGCGGACAATCCAAACCATCGCGCTGTCGCCTTCACCAACCTGCCCGAAGGATCGCTGATTCAGCAGAGCCTCCCAATCCACTCCGGCAAGAGGTGTTTCCTCATACATGCGATCCCCCGACCACAGCGTTATATCTGACGCACGCGCCACGATATCGCTGGTCGCGTCGGCATAGGGCAACAGAGAACGAAAATCGAATGTCACGACCAAAAAGCCCACTGCCTCTGCCTCACGCATAATCGGCCGAGCCAGCATTATCTCAGGGCCCAGAGGAGTATCTTGAGCACAGGCTCGAAGGGCGCGCGGAGAACTTTTCGGAGGAACGGTCAAGAGCGGAGTATAGTCAAGTTGCTTTAGCTGGATAGAAGGCACAGAAGCAAACACGTTGGCATCCCCATCCAGAATTGTCACGCCGGAAAGCCAGGGAAAGCGGCGCAGCAGCATGTCCGCCGTATTCTGATCCGGCATGCCTCCCAGGGCTTCCAT
>JAEXGX010000160.1 GCA_023450535.1 Pseudomonadota bacterium
CGCGGTGAACGGCGCAAAAATCAGAACTTCACGTCCTGCGGGGGCACTTCCGCCCAACAATATTGACAGTTTTTCAATGGTTGCCGTTGCTTCCGCAGAAGTTTTATACATTTTCCAGTTCGCTGCCATCAGTTTATGCATGCAAAGTCCGCCTGTTACACAAAGGTGTTTGTAGTGAAAATATTTATCAGGATAAGACACAATGTGCTGTCCTGCAAGACTCATGTCCTTACCGTTGCTTGACTTACCGCCCGTTCCGCAGAGGGAGCTTAGGTGTGCCCCGTCTTCTGTCAATATTCGGCTTGAATGGTTTGCGTGCGGGTAGCTTCAGGCGTATCAAGCCGGATCAATTTAATTTCTCGCGCCAACCCGTTTTCATCATCAATATCGAGGAATGCTCCGTTAAGCGAGGCCTGTCCGGAGGCTGCTTTGAACGAAACAGGGCGGCGGGATAAAAACCGTTCAAGCGTGATGGAAGCATCCATACCAAGTGAGGAAACTTCCACACCGCACATGCCCAAATCTGTAAGATAGGCAGTGCCTTGCGGCAGTATTTGTGCATCGGCGCATTGTACATGGGTATGTGTGCCAAGTACGGCGCTGACTCTTCCGTCCAGCGCCAGACCAAGGGTTTTTTTTTCACTTGTCGCTTCTGCATGAAAATCGACCAACCGAATTTTGGTTGCCTCTGTGGCTTCCAGTTCTTCGATCCAGTTGAACGCTGTCCGAAAGGGACAGGGTAGGGAATCCATGTAGGTCAGGCCCTGCAAGTTGCACAGCGCGATTTCACGACCATCGCCAAGGGAATAAACAGCATAGCCCCTGCCCGGCGCATCCGGGTAGTTCGCCGGACGCAGAACACGTACATCAGCGTCCATACGGGCGTAAAGTTCCCGGTGCTTCCAGATGTGGTTACCTCCGGTCACTGCGTCAACTTCACAGGAAAGAATTTCATCAAGAGTATCCCGAGTCAGACCGATTCCTCCTGCGGCATTTTCTCCATTGGCAAATACAAAATCAATCGCAAGCTCGCGCCGTAGACAGGATACATGCTTTTTCAGCGCCTGCCTGCCCGACCGGCCGACAACATCACCCAGAGCAAGAATTCTCATCCTGCGCCTCCCTTGCTTCCTTCGGTAATAAGAGGTGGACACTCATTCAGCAGTCTTCGCAGATAGGCCACGGCGGCACGAATTTCCGGGGTGTCCGGCAAGCCAGCAAAGACTTTTTCCAAGTGACCGCTTGCTCGCAACATCTCTCGCGTGACGGAGAAGCGCAGCTCATGCATCCAGGTACCGAGCAGCAGACGAAAATCGTTGACATAGCGCAAGTCGCGGTATGGAATGACGCGTCCAGCGAGCACATCTTGAACAAGTTCCGGGGAATAGGCTTCAGGATTATCTTCCACATGAAGAAAAACAGCGTCGTTCTCTGGCAGAGCCTGGTTGAAATGAGAGACCATGATACAAATAATATCCAGCTTGTCAGCGTCGCGCACCATATCTGTTACTAAGCGCGCATCTGGTAACAGTGAATCTGGAAGCGCACTCCGGTTGTGCAACAGCACTGCGGTCTGGGCAAGTGCGCGTACGTGCTGCTTTTCTCCTGCCAGGAACCCCTTTTTCTTCAACACATCCAAGCTGAGGCGGGCATGATTGCTCGACGCCGCGTCCACAAACGTGCGATATTGGCGAAATTGCGGAAAGCGCCCGCAATCATGGTACAGCCCCGCAAGCAGGGCGGCACGGGCTATGTCGTCCGGCAACTGTTCGGTTCTAACGATGTTTTCTACATGGGCGTAAACCCGGAGAGAGTGAGCTTCCTTGAGCCGGATAGGGGCGTCTTCGGGGCTGTCGCTGATGAAATCCGTCGCGTAGTACCGGAAAAGTGAGCAGTGCTCATCGAAAGACAGCAGCCGATCGGGAGAAAGGGGGATATCCCGAACAGGGGGATACTGCATATCAAGCAAAAAACGTTCTTTTCGTACCTGCCGTTTAGCACCTTCTTCCGAGCGGATACGCAGGTTTTCCTCGTCCCATCGAGGGTCGCGCAATATGCCGCGCGGTCCGTACAAGAAACGCAACAGCAAGGCGACCGCTCCCAGTATAACCGCCATGATAACATAACCGCCCCAGCGGCTGCTCATAAATTCTTCAATCATATAAATCCCTCGCATAGTTTTCCATAATATCGTCCTGCGCTTCGCAGGGCAAGATCCAGGTGAGCGGATTGTGCCTCATACGCCACTATGTTAGACTCCACACAGCTTTTTATAATAGAACGTTGTTAACGGGAATTTGTTTCATGTCCGATTTTGTTCATCTGCATTGCCATACCGAGTACAGCCTGCTGGACGGAGCCATTCGTATCGAGGACCTGTGCAAGAGAGCCAAGGACTTCGGCATGCCTGCTGCCGCAATTACCGACCATGGTAACATGTTCGGTGCCGCTTATTTTTATAAGGCCTGCCACGATGTGGGTATTCATCCGATCATGGGCTGCGAGGTATATGTTACCCGCGATCATACCGATTGTTCTTCTGAGTTCGCCAGGGTACGCCACCACCTTATTCTTCTGGCGCAGAATACGATTGGATATCAGAATCTTCTGCACATGGTCAGTCAAAGCTGGCTTAAGGGGTTTCATTACAAGCCGCGCGTGGACAAAGATATCTTGCGACGGCACAGTGAGGGAATCATCGCTCTGTCTGCCTGCCTGGCAGGAGAAATTCCCCGCACCTTGCTGGGAGAAAACCGTTTCATTCCAGGTGGCGGCACGTTTGAAGACGCCATTGAACTGACAAAAGAATATTCTTCCATTTATCCTGGGCGATTCTATCTGGAGATCCAGTCCAACACATTGCCGCAGCAAGATCGTCTCAATGAGAATCTTCTGAAACTCGCGGATGCTACCAAGCTTCCCTTAGTAGCCACCAATGACTGTCACTATCTGGATGCGGATGACGTAGAAGCTCATGATATTCTGCTTTGCATTCAGACACAGGCCAAAGTGGACGATGCTAAGCGTATGCGCTTTGATGCCAAAGATCTTTACTACAAGTCGACGGAGGAAATGCAGACCGCATTCTCTCATGTTCCGGAAGCCATTACCAATACGGTGAAAATTGCAGAAATGTGCGCCGGCCTGGAAATCCAGATGCATGCGCCTCCCTACCATTTTCCCGTGTATGATCTGCCGGAAGGCATGACGCTGGATCAAGAGTTCTGCAACCTGGCGCGTGAAGGTCTGATTCAGCGGATGCGCAAACATCCGGAGCGGGATAAAATTGATCCAGAAGTGTACCGGGAACGCTTGGAGATGGAGCTTAAGGTCATCTGCGACATGGGGTTCCCCGGGTATTTCCTTATTGTGCAAGACTTCATCAACTGGGCTAAGAACAACGGCATCCCGGTCGGTCCGGGGCGCGGATCGGCCGCAGGATCCGTGGTGGCTTGGGCGTTGCGCATCACCAACCTTGATCCTCTCCCGTACCACTTATTCTTCGAGCGATTCTTGAATATTGAGCGTATCAGTATGCCTGATATCGACGTGGATTTCTGCGAAGACAGACGGTTGGAAGTTCTTGAATACGTGACGCACAAGTATGGAAAAAGCAAGGTTTCACAAATAGCCACCTTTGGAAAAATGAAGGCCAAGGCGGTGGTACGCGATGTGGGGCGCGCCCTCGGCATGTCGTTCAACGACACCTCCCGTATTGCCAAACTTATTCCCACCGACCTCAAGATGACGCTCAAAAAGGCTTTGGCCGAAGTACCCGAGTTGGCCGAGATGTACAAGGCCGAGCCCCCCGTCAAAAAACTTTTTGATGTATCCATGCGTCTGGAGGGCTTGTCCCGCCACGCTTCCACGCATGCCGCCGGAGTGGTGGTGGCCGACTTGGACATGGACGCCTATCTTCCCTTGTTTAAAGGTAAGAAAGATGAACTTGTGGCCCAGTTCGACATGAAAAATGTGGAAAAAGTCGGCTTGGTCAAATTCGACTTTCTTGGTTTGCGCACCATGACGCTGATCCACCGAGCGCTGGAAAATATCGGACGACAGGGCAAGGAAGTACCCGATCTGGATAACCTGCCTTTGAATGATCTCGCAGTGTATGACTTATATACCAAAGGGGATACGGACGGCATCTTTCAGGTGGAAAGTTCAGGGATGCGTAAATACCTGCGCATGCTCAAACCCAACTGCTTCGAAGACCTCATCGCTATGCTGGCCTTATATCGCCCCGGCCCTCTTAATTCGGGCATGGTGGATGAATTTATCAAGCGCAAACATGGAGAAATCGAAGTTTCCTACCCTTTGCCGGAACTTGAGAACTGTCTGAAAGATACCTATGGGGTTATTGTCTATCAGGAACAGGTGATGCAAATCGCCCAGATTACGGCAAAATATACATTGGGCGGGGCTGACCTGCTGCGTCGAGCTATGGGCAAGAAGAAACCGGAAGAAATGGCCAAGCAGCGCGGCATCTTTCTTGAGGGATCTCTTTCTCGCAACGTGCCGAAGAACAAGGCGAACGAAATTTTCGACCTCATGGAAAAGTTTGCCGAGTACGGGTTCAATAAGGCCCATAGTGCGGCATATGCTGTTATTTCTTACCACACTGCCTTTCTCAAGCTCTACTACAAAGTAGAGTTCATGGCGGCGCTGCTCAGTTCGGAAATCGGAAACCAAGACAAAATCCTTAAATATATCGCCGCATGCCGCGATATGGGGATTGAGGTTCTTCCCCCCGACGTTCAACGGAGCTACAGAGCCTTTTCTGCATACGGCGAAGCGATTATCTATGGCTTGGGCGGCATCAAGAACGTGGGCGATGAAGCCATCAATGAAATCGTCAGCGCAAGAGAGCAGGGCGGAGAATACAAATCTTTGCTTGACCTCTGCCTACGAGTCAACCTGCGCAAAGTGACCAAGCGCGTGCTGGAAAGCCTGATTAAGGGCGGGGCCTGTGACTGCTTCGGTGTGAGCCGGGCTGGGCTGCTAGCCGGTCTTGATGTGGCCGTGGGGCGCGCACAGAAAAAGCAAAAAGAAAAGCAGTCCAATCAGGTTTCTCTGCTGGCCTTTGCTCCAGTTAAGGAAGAACGTCCTGTGGGCGGCATCGGGTTCGACTGCCCGGAAAAAGATACCCCTGAATGGGATGACGATCAGCGTCTCGGCTTTGAAAAGGAATCCCTCGGTTTTTATCTGACAAGTCATCCGCTCCAACCCTTCCGGCGGGATATGCTGCGCCTCGGCCTGAGTACTCTGGAGGAGGTGCGTGATGCCAAGGGGCAGGTGCGAGTCGGCGTACTTGTGACTTCCGTTCGGGAGATTCTGACCAAAAAAGGCGACCGCATGGCTTTTGTCCAGATCGAAGATCTTACCGGGCATGGGGAAGTTACCTTCTTCCCCAAAACTTATGCTTCATTACGGGAAATATTGAATGCCGAACGAGCGCTCATAGAATTGACAGCCACAGTAGATCAGAAAGAGGACGAAAATTCTTTCGACGAAGACGAGGAAATGGAAGATGCGGTTAAGGAAGTCAAGTTGCTGGGGGATTCCGCGCGAACTTTACTTGACGCCTGTGCCGAAAGCGATCATCCGGTACTGATTCCCTATCCTCCACAATGTACCAAACAGGAAGACATTGTGGAATTTCAGGCAATTCTGGATAAGCACAAAGGGACATCGCACGTTCAGATCCATTTTACTATAGATGGCAAATACTGTGTTATGGAGCTGGGGTCGCGGTGGCGCGTTCAATCCAGCCCACAACTCCACAAAGATATTGAAGAGTGGATGAAAAGCAAACAGGTATCCGAAGCCTGATTCAGGAGAAACGGCACATGAAAAAATCTGTCTGGTATCTGACAGTACGTGGGGAGTTTTCCGCCGCGCATGCTTTGCGCCATTATCAAGGCAAGTGTGAGAACATGCACGGCCATAATTACGGGGCTGAACTTACCGTGCGTGGAGAAAAGCTAAGCTCTGACACGGAATTGGCCATGGATTTTTCAGAAATGAAGAAAATATTCCGAGAAGTACTGGAGCAATTCGATCATCATATTCTGAACGAGACCCCGCCTTTTAATGTTATGAATCCTTCGTCAGAGAACCTTGCCCGATATATTTGGAAACAATTGGAACCCTATTTTGTACAGTCTCCTGTAGAGCTTTACAGTGTGACTGTCAGCGAAAAAGCTGCGCAATCTGCAACATATCGGGAAGAATAATATATTTGAGGGCGAGCAGCCCCCTCAAACTTCTTTTGACAGGGCGTAGTACGTTCTCTGCCCCCCCTGATTAATTCAAGGCGAGCGCATTATGCGCTCGCCTTACTCTTTAAACTATGCCATAACTGGTGGTCGGAGGAGATAATCTCCCCCGGTAAAAAGTTCTGTACCAACAGGTCTTAAGGCAACACATTGCCGGTCGTATCTCCAAAGTTCAATGCACTGTCCGGCACAACGGACTCACCAGGGACCGTGTTCGTTTCCGGGTTCGCAGCTGCCCAGGCAAACCAGAACGCATAAATACCAAATTTTTCCGCCATAAACGCGCCCTGCAGGTTACCTTGTACACAACGGCCTTGAGCATTCCATATGCTCCGGGTCATGATGTCCTGAATTTGACCATCTCGCCAAACGAAAAGAGCAGGGGGCTTACCGTCCCAAATGCTACGCACAAAAATACGTGCCACATCAAGCTCTGCGTCATATATAGCCACCAGAGGCACCAGTCCGGAAAAAAAATTCACCACTTTCTGTTTACGCACATAATTGATATCAATTCCAACAAGATTTTTGTCGACTTCAAGGCCAATAACTTGAGTCTTCGGATACATACGAGTGTCGAGATGCCGA
>JAEXGX010000343.1 GCA_023450535.1 Pseudomonadota bacterium
GGGCTGGATATATGTGCGCTGTGCGGGTAAACGTGTTCCCGCCCCTGAAGGTGAGGACATCTTGTGGCTGCAGGGTTACCATCAGGACATCACTATTCTGCAAGAAGCGCGGGAGTCTCTTCAAGAGCAGCTCGCCTGGCAACGCAATGCCTGTCGTATTGCCTCGCTCGGCACCTTTGAACAGGAATGGAGCGAAGAGAATGGGAAAAGAGTTTGTATTCTGCATAGTAATGATACCTATGCCGAACAGCTCGGCATGGATTTTTCCCGCCCGATAGAGGAGATTCTGGCGGAATTCCGGGCGCGGGAAGTCAATCGCGACGAGGAGTTCTGGAGGGCACTGGAAGATCCTTCCTGTTGGGTTCCGGGAAAAAAAATTCGGGGAGAATTTATCCATCGCCACCCTGAAAAGGGAACACGCCATTTCGAGATCCAATGGGAATATATCCAGCGTGCCGATGGCAAAATAAAAGCTGTGGGCGTTACCCGCGATATCACCGATGAAAAGAAGATGGAACAAGTGCTGCGGGATGCCAAAGAGAAGGCGGAGGCCGCAAACGAGGCGAAAAGCTTGTTTCTCGCCAATATGAGCCATGAAATCCGTACTCCCATGAATGGCATACTTGGTCTCAGCACCTTGCTTTTACGCGGAGATCTGAACCCGCAACAGGCTGAGTATGCGACCAAGCTACAGGAAGTAACCCACTCCTTGCTCGGTGTACTCAATGATGTGCTCGATTTTTCCAAAATTGAAGCTCGCCATCTGGAACTGGAGAAGCGTCCTTTTTCTCTTTTTCGTCAGTTGGACGCCGTTCAGGCCATTGTGCGGACGCGGAGCGAAGACAAAGGAATTGGGTTCCGTCTAGAAAAGACCGATGATGTGCCGGAATTTTTGGAGGGCGACGCCCTGCGCCTGCGGCAGATTCTGCTGAATCTATGCGACAATGCAATAAAGTTTTCTTCATCCGGTGAAGTTACTCTGTCCGTGCGGTCAACGCCTTCTCGAAAAGGTCATGGATTTGTTGAACTGCAATTCACCGTACGGGATCAGGGTATCGGCATCAGTCCGGACAAGCTGGAATCTTTGTTTGAACCATTCGTGCAGGCTGAAACCTCGACGACGCGCAAGTATGGCGGCACGGGGCTGGGGCTTTCCATCTGCCGCAGTCTCGCTCGGCTCATGGACGGTGATATCACCGTGACTAGTGTACCGGGGCAGGGGAGCGAGTTCTCGGTCATCGTCAATCTAGAACTCGCGCGGGAAGAAGCTGAATCCTTTACAACGTTTAAGAGCACAGAAGATCTGAGCGGCCTGCATGTGCTGGTGGCGGAAGATAACGATATCAATCAGGAGATTATGCGCAACCTCTTGCGCGAACTTGGCGTGACCTGCGATATCGCGGAGAACGGGGAGGAAGCTGTGTCTGCCTTTGCCCGCAATCCCCGATATGACGGAATTTTTATGGATGTGCAGATGCCGGTTATGGACGGATACGAAGCGGCTGGTTTTATCCTTGAGGAGCAGAAGCGACGGGGGCTGAGCGTACCCATTGTGGCTCTTTCCGCCAATGCGATGACCCAGGATGAGGAAAAGAGCCGTTTGGCAGGCATGGACTGCCATTTGAGCAAGCCCGTAGAGTTGTCGACTTTGGCCGCGACATTGGCGGAATGGAAGAAGCGAAAGCGCAGAGCATCCTGCGGGGAAGTTTCAGCGTGATGCGTCGTGGGGTGCGCTTAAGATGAACGCTTATGATGGCACAAAGATTTGAGCTTCGAATTTCGGTACGTTGCACCTCCTTTTCCTTCCGCCCTCCGGGTCGGGACAAGTGGAGGTGTGTCATGGGCGGGCTTTGCCTCCCCTCCGACACCTCCCTTTGTCAATTCCCAGTATCGCTCTATCCTGTCTTCTCCGCTCACCGTCCACCGTCCGCACGGTCTGCCTCGTCTCTCGCGTGCTCAATCCAAAGTTGAGTAGTTCCCTTGCCAGAGGCGTATTCCGGACTCTGAAACTACGCAGTCAAGTTAGTTTGCGGTACGGCGAAGATTAAACCTTTGCTGCTGTTTTGCTGGTGCAGTACGCAACGCATCGGAATCGTATCGCCGGAGGTTCAAACGAACTGAAACGTCGCCGCCCCATGAGCATGGTTAAACAACGCGCCCGCAAATTGAGCAACGAGTTGCATTCAATTTGCGGGCATTTACAAGAATTTATGCTCTGCGATCTTAGCAGGGTGCACCGGGGGGAGAAGGACAAAGAAGCTCAAACTACCGAAACCCGGTGCTCGATCCTCCATGTTACAACATTTTTCAATGCCAGAGTCTTCGGCCTCCTGCCTTCCCCGCTAACGCCTTTCAACGTTGAGCCTGTCCTCCTGCCTCCGCCGTGACTGGCGATGCATCAGAAACAGAATTCAAGGCTGCATCCGGTGCGATTGCCGTTGTGCCGTCGGCATTTCTGATATGCACATCCAATTGGGGGTAGGATATTTCAATGCCGTTCTGCGTGAACAGTTCGTTCACGCGCAGGCGGATTTCCGTCATAGTGGTTGCGCCGTGGTCGATATCCGCCACCCAGTAACGAAGAATAAGGTTGAGCGAAGATGCGGCGAAATCGTCGAAAAAGACCGCCGGGGCGGGATAACGCAGTACTTTGGGGTGTTCTTCCGCGATCTGGGTGAGCAGTTTCATGCACTGTTGCAGATCCGATCCGTAGGCCACACCCACGATAATCTGGCGGCGTACCCGCCGTCCGTTATGCGTCCAGTTGGTGAAGGTGGTGGAAAGAAACTGCGAGTTGGGAATGAATACAACCGCGTTGTCGTAGGTCTCCACTTGTGTGGAGCGAATATCCACCTTGCGCACTACTCCGAGAATGCCGCTCACTTCTACCACATCGCCTTCGCGGATGATCCGGCCGAAAATAACCATAAGACCGCTGGTGAAGTTCTGGACGATATTCTGCATGCCGAAGCCCACGCCCACGCTGAGACCCCCGGCTACAACCGTGAGGCTGGTCAGACTGAATCCCAGGCTGCTCAGAACGTAAAGAATAAAAAAGGCCCACAGGGCGTAGGTGTATGTGGTTTGAAAGGGGCCAATCAAGCTGGGGTTCAGTGCCACGCCCTGACGGCGAAGGCTGTTCATGAAGGTTTTGCCCACTGAAATAAGCGAGCGGGTCAGATAAAAGGCGATGAAAATACTCACCACCTGCATGGCATTAAACGATACCTTGCCGACATTGAAACCCAGTGTCGCAACATGTTCCAGAAGATATGCTCCGCCCGGGTAGGCCAAAATCCAGATAATGGGAGCGGCGCTCACTATCAGCATGACGGCGGGAATGGCGAGAGCCATACTGATTCCGGCTACCAGACCGCGCCAGCCTTCCTGGGGAAAAACGTCTTCCAACTTTGTGCCCGCGTGCAGCAGGGCCCGTGCCTGTTGCACACACACGGATAACGCCGCCCAGACCATGATGGTCAGGATAGCAAGCCGTACCAGCCCGACGAGCGTCAAAATCAGGCTGACCCAACACATCACGATGAAGCCCGCCATAAGAATGCGTACAATCTTGTCCTCTTCCGGTTTCCGTTTATGCAGCAGCCAGAGAATGAAGGATTGAATACACAGCCAGGTCAGAGAAAGAAAAAGCGGGAAAGGGTCGAAATACAGCAACATCATGCCTATGAACAGCGGCACGAACATGGGCCAGAGTGGGGAGAGGCGGGGAAGCTCCGGCTTGTCAAAGGCTTGCAGATCCCAGGCCATATTCATCTGTCCCCAACACAGGCTCATGGTGCCGAACGAGGCAATGATTTGATACATCTTGCCGTTTGACCACGCGGCGACGTGCAATGCCAAGCCCAGCGCCAGCCAGAATGCGCTGTTGCGCATGATTCTTCCCCATACTTCGCGCACCATGGCGGGAGCTTTAACCACAGCCTTATTTAATACCGCAAGAAGCGCCAGTAATGGGGCGAGCAGGACGAACATGCGCACCAGCACCAATACCCATGCGCTGGTAGTTTGGGGAATTTCCGTACTCAGCCGCAGGGAAAGTACCTCTTTTACGGAAGTGGTCTTTTCTATTTCGTTGCTCCAGTGTGAAGGATCCAGAAGTTTACCCGAAGCGGAGAGATAATAATTACGCCACAGGGAAGGCATGTCCGCACGCAGGTTGTCTTCCAACTCCTTGAGTGAGGTCTGGAGACTGCGCACCGGCGCAAGGGCATTGTCCACCTGCTTTTGCAGGGCGGTAAGACGTTTACCCAGGCTGGAAAGCTCTTTGTTGAGCTCGCGCACGGAAGGCGAGGAAAGTGCCGCCGAATCGTTTTGCAGAGAACTCAGTTCAGCGTAACCGTCTTGCAGTGTTTTTATGCCGGACTCGAGAGGTGTCGATATTTTTGTCAATTCTTCCAATAATCTGCGGCCGCGCTCCACCAGAAC
>JAEXGX010000351.1 GCA_023450535.1 Pseudomonadota bacterium
GGCATATGCTCGACGAGCCGGACGAAACCTGCCTTTCCCGCCCCGGCGGCCCCCGGAAAGCGACGCCTGTTCTCCCCCCTTCCGCGCGCTGTCATTCATTTGCGGAAGTCGATCAGACGCTGTCTTCCGGGGCTGCTCTGGCTGAAGCCAGCCGCTGCCTCCGCTGTTACCGCCTGTTTACGGTCGTGACCGGAGCTTCGATTCCGGATGAAGACGCTTGAAAGCGAGGATTGCCATGAATGCCAGCATCAACGGCCAGAATATCACGTTCACTCCGGGTGAGACCATACTCTCCGCCGCGCGCAGAAGCGGCCACTTTATCCCCTCGTTGTGCGCCTTTATCCCGCTGGGACACACCCCGGAAAGCTGCCGGGTCTGCATGGTGGAATGCACTTTTCCTGTTCCCGGAAAAGAGGAAGAAACAAGAAGAGAAACAAGATTCGTTCCCGCCTGCTCCACCCCTCTTGAAGAGGGCATGAACATCCTCACCAACTGCCCGGAGGTACGCGCACGCCAGCGTTTGCAGGTGGAACTGCTTCTGGCTGACCATGATTTCGTGTGTAACGACTGTGCGCGTCAGGGTCACTGCGAACTTCAAGCTCTGGCCAAAGCCGTGGGACTTGCAGAAAGTCGTTTCCGCGCACTGGCCGAAGCAAGGCCGCACCATAAGGACGACACCTCTCCCGCGCTGGTCATGGACCCGGCAAAATGCGTACGCTGCCTGCGCTGCGCCGCTGTCTGCCGCGATCAACAGGGAGTGGCCGCGCTGGCCCTGGACGGCGAAGGGGCGGCTACCCGCATGGGCTTTATCGGCGCGACCCGCTGGGGCGATTCTCCCCGCTGCATCCACTGTGGGCAATGCTCCATGGTTTGCCCGGTCGGAGCCATTGCGGAAAAACCGGCCCCCTGTATTTCCGACTGGCTGGCCGATCCGGAACTGGTGACCGTGGTGCATTTTCCGGCATATGTGAGCGTCACTATCGGTGAAGCGTTTGCCCTGCCCCCGGGCACAAACGCCCAAGGTTTGCTGGTTGCGGCGTTACGGCGCCTCGGTGCAGGATATGTGTGTGCGACGGAAACAGGAACCAGAAGAGCCGTTCAGGCGGAAGCTGGCGAGCTTGCGCACCGGGTTGAAAGCAAGGGCGTTCTGCCCATGTTTTCCTCGTTGTGTCCGAGCTGGGTCGCCTATGTGGAAAAACACCGCCCCCGGTTGATGCCTCATCTGTCAGGAATTTCTTCTCCTCAAGCCATGTTCGGGCATCTGGCGAAAACCCGTCTGGCGCAGGATAAGGGCGTAGACCCCGCGCGCCTGCGCGTTATCTCCGTCAGCCCCTGTATCGCGGCCAAGGCAGAGGCCCTGCGGCCGGAACATTCAGCAAACGGCCAGCCGGAGACCGACGCAGTGCTCAGCGTGCGCGAATGTGCGGAACTGCTGCGCGCACGGGGCATTAACCTTGCCGAACTCGCCCCCGAGGCTTTTGACGAACCCTTTGGCGCAACAGCGCAGGGCTATTCCTATCTGCCTGAAGGCGACGCAAAATGCGGTAAAATCACACCCCGATATGAGACAGGAGTGCACAAGATATGCGCACAGAGAACAGGTGAGCAAGGTATCAACAGAGCTATGTTTTCTGGATTTGGCAATATCGCCCCTGTCTTGGAAGACGTCATCGCAGGCACAAGTCCTTATGCCTTCATTGAGGTCATGGCCTGCCCAGGAGGATGTGTCGGCGGAGGCGGAACTTGCCGTGCTTTGAACGGCTACCCGCCTTTTGCGGAAGAACGCGCCCGTGCGCTCCGGGAACTTTCCCGTTCTTATTCCACCTCTCAAAAAGGTTGTGTTTTTATTGAGAAATAACGGCATGAAAAATGAACGAATTCCGTATTCTGGCAACCCCAATCAATCCGTTCCGCTCTGCTGAAAAAGCGCCCGCACCCGCTGGGCCAGAGCGGAAGCAGCGGGCGTCATGCCGTGACGCTTGCGGGACACCATGAAATATTCCAGGTCTTCCAAAAAGTGTCCGAGCGGATAGAATGAGATCTTTTTCGCATGGTTTGGCAACATTTTCAGAGACAGCATGTCCATGATGGCGCAGCCCGCACCTCTGGCGATATACTCCAGCACCAGATCGTACTGATTCACCTTGAGTACGGTCCGCCCTGTCAGGCCGTCCAGTTTTTCCTCCGCCAGAAAAGGCGTGTGGATTTCCGATCCATCGTCCCCCATATAGGTGACAAAGGGCAGACTGCAATATTCGGTGAAAAAAGAAAGCCCGGTGCGCTCGTACGAGCGCACCGGGCTTTCCAGGGGGAGGGAAGGAGTTCGTCTGAAAAAAAAATTAGCAGGCCCCTCGTTCGGAAGCCATGATTATTCGTACTGTTACATATTGTTTCTTTACAGCTTCAAATCGGGCATCCCACTGCCTTTCCGATTATCGCCTGAGTTTTTTCCAGCCTCATCGGCTTGCAGGGAAAGATGAGAAAGGGCGTCCTCTCTCCTCTCTTCTTCCGGGCGCCCCCCTTCGCTCTCTGCCTCGCCTGGAAATTCCTCTCCCCCCTGGCTGAGCATCATCTCCAAGCCCGGCACATACGAGGCATCTTCTTCCGGGCTTTCCGTCTGCCCGGATCGCCATTCTCTCATTCCGTCATCGCTTCCAGATTCATCCAACGGCCGTTCCGCCACCAGCGTCTCAAGCAAATCTGCCAACCGCACCAGCTCAGCCTCCATCGCCCGCTGCTGTGTCGCGATGAGAGTCAGGGCGTCTCTATGCCACTTGGCCTGAAAGATCACCAAAAGGAACATTCCTCCGAAAAAAAACAGAAAGAACAACAAAAGCAGCAACAAAGACATAGCTGTGCGACCTCCACGAAAGCACCCGCCGGAACGGATTCGACGTTTTTTCATTCCTGCCTGACGCGCGTGCGCAACATAGCGCAAAGACGGAGGATTGTCCCGAACATTGTTCTTGCCCGGATTTTTGCCTGCCCCTGATATCTCGCCTCTCCACCGGATTCACAGAAGCTGCCGCTCCTCCCCGACTGCATCGGGGGATTGCCATGTGCGCCTGGAGCGGCTAAAGCAAGAACGGCGGCACAAAACCGTCTATTCCCGATTCCAACGGAGCTTTCCATGTCTAAAGATTCCCGCCCCCAGCCCCGCCTGCTTCTCGCCGACGCGCAAGGCCAGATATACGATGACCCTGATTTGCTCATGCTCTGCCGTCGCGGACAGGAATGGGCGCTGCCCCGCCCGGACGAACTCATGCCGCTTCCTCCGGAAAGCGAAATTTTTCTGCTGCCGGGACGCCATGCCGTGGGCCTTGACCCGGAAAGCGGGGAAACCGTACAACTGGAAGAGTTGGCCGTAGCCGCGTTCATCGCGCCGGCGCACACGCTGACCGCACATCCGGTTTACGTCACCGACGGCGACGCTCCCACCCTGCCCCTGTTTGCTTATGGAGCCGTGGGCATGATCGGCGACCGCTTTTATGTCTGCGCAAAAAAAGTAGATCAGGACACGCGGCAGGTTTTCACCGGCATCTCGCAAAAAAAGGTGGAAAAAGCTGCCCGGGCGCTGATGGCCCAATACCCTGGCAACCGCCTCGTCCAGCATATCATGGGCAACTGTGTGCTGCGCTATGCCTGCCCTGCCGCGCGCAACCTGTGTCTGGGCCGCTATGAGGCACCTCTGCCCGTCTCCCGGACATGCAACGCACGTTGCGTGGGCTGCATCTCGCACAAGGATGAAGATTCCGACCTCTGCGCCACGCCGCAAGATCGTCTGACCTTCACCCCCACGGTGGAGGAACTGGTGGAAATCATGTTCCACCACCAGCGCAATGAGCCCGACCCCATCTATTCCTTCGGGCAGGGCTGTGAAGGCGAGCCGCTGACAGAAACGGATCTGCTGGTGGAAACTGTGCGCACCTTCCGCGAACGTGGGGGAACAGGCACAGTCAACCTGAATTCCAACGCCTCGCGGCCCGATGCCGTGGCCAGACTCGGCGACGCCGGGCTCAGCTCGCTCCGGGTAAGCATGAACAGCGCCCGGCCCGAAGTGCACGCCCGCTATTACCGGCCCAAAAACTTCAGCTTTACCGATGTGCGCCGATCCATCCTTGAAGCACGGAAACGCGGCGTTTTCGTTTCGCTCAATCTGCTGTATTTTCCCGGCATTACCGACTGTGAAGAGGAAATCGCCGCCCTCATCGAACTGGTCAACAGTTGTGATGTGAATTTCATCCAGTTACGTAACCTGAACATCGACCCGGAGCTATATCTCCGCCTGCTGGACGGCATTGTCTTCGGCCCTGCTGTGGGACTCGCCAATTTCCGCAAACGGCTGAAAAAAGCCTGCCCCGGTCTGAACTTCGGGTACTTCAACCCCCATGTGGACGCAAACTGCAAAGACATGCCCGGCGCACATCACCCCCTGCCAGGCAAGGACTAAGTAAAGGGGCAATGCCGTGACTCGAGAACCCGGAGGGGCG
>JAEXGX010000362.1 GCA_023450535.1 Pseudomonadota bacterium
CCATAACCACAGGCGAGCGCATTGCCTCTGCCCGGACCATGCCAGAATCCCCTTCCCTTCCCTCCTCTTCTGCCAACGCGCGATGGGCAACGGCAGGCGGAGAGACAGAGCCCCTTGCAGAAAAACCGGAACCTCTGAACATGGCTGTAACCCGCCATATCCGTAAAACACTCGCCTACTCGCAAGGAAAAATCAGCGGTCCCGGAGGCGCGGCGGAAATTCTGGAACTCCATCCGAACACTCTGCGCGCGAAAATGAGGAAGCTCGGTTTATTATCTTAAGTAAAACACCATATATCGTATTTTTTTACAATTTCACAATATATGGTGACATAGTACACCTTATAGCGTTATTCTCTTTGGGATATTTTCTAATACGCTAATATAATTATATTTTCCATAGTGGCACAGCTTTTGCTTTTCCCTGCACAGCGCATGCGTTGTCTCAACCCGTCACAGCAGATGTACAAGCAGGAGCTTTTGTTATGAATCGTCCATATCCGCATCTTTTCGAACCTCTCCAAATCGGAAAGCTGCGCTTCCGCAACCGCGTCTGGACCGCACCCACGGCCCAGGCCATGCATTTTCTCACCCCTGAAGGCTTTCTCCGCCATGAATCCATTGAGCATTTCCGCAACCGGGCGCTGGGCGGCGCGGCCTGCGTGACTCTGGGTGAAGCTTCTGTCGACCAGGATCGGGGGGCTTCCCATTTCCATAATGTCAACCTTCAGGACGTCCGCAATCTGCCCTACCTCACGCAGATGACAGATGCCATTCACCAGGCCGGGGCCATTGCCTCCATTGAAATCGAACACGGCGGCAAATACGCTTTCTCAGCCGTAAACGGCGGGCGCAACCCTATTGCCCCTACCGGCTGCGTACTCCCCAACGGCCAGGTGGTGGACGAAATTACCGAAGAGCAGATGGATCAGGTGGCGGATCATTTTGCCGAAACCTGCCACTACCTTCAGAACGCCGGTTTCAAGATGTGCCTGATACATGGCGCACACCAGTGGCTGCTGGGTGAATTCCTGTCTCCCGCCGAAAACCGCCGCAAAGACAAATGGGGCGGCAGTCTGGAAAACCGTGCCCGTTTCCCGATAATGGTTCTCGATCGCATCCGCCAGCGCGTCGGACGTGATTTCCTGCTTGAATACCGCATTTCCGGCACAGAAGGACAGCCCGGTGGCCTGGAAATCGATGAAGCCTGCGAATTCATCAAGATGGTGGAAGACAGGATCGACATGGTGCATTTCTCCCGCGGTAATCGCGGCGTACTGCGCAGTCGTCCGGAAATGTTCCCCTCCGAATTCATGCCCAAGTGTCCCAACGAATACATGGGCATCGCCGCCAAGAAACACGGCATTAAAATCCCGGTCATCATCGTGGGAAGCATCACCGACCCGGAAGACGCCGAGCGCATGATCGCGGAAGGCCATTGCGACGCCGTGGCCATGGCCCGTACCGTCATCGCCGACCCTGAATGGGCCAACAAGGCCCGCCTCGGCAAGCGTGAAGAGATCCGCCCCTGCATCAAGTGCTTCAACTGCCTGGATGAAAAGAACGCGCGGGTCTTCGGCGGCAGTATCACCGGCTTCACCCGCGATGTGGTCAAGCGTTATGCCTGCTCCGTCAATCCCCGCATCGGTATTGAAACGGACATTATCCCGCCCGTCACGGCAAAGAAGTGCGTTTCTGTTATCGGCGGCGGCCCCGCCGGCATGCAGGCTGCCATCACCGCCGCCGAACGTGGCCATGAAGTACGCCTGTACGAAAAAAGTGATCATTTGGGCGGCCAGATATTCTTTGCCGATTTCGTCTCGTTCAAGTATCCGCTCATGGAATTTAAAAACTGGTTGATCAGCCGCGTCGGCCAGCTTGGCGTCAAGGTGTTCCTCAACACGGAAGCGACCCCCGAGCTTATCGAAACCTCGTATCCCGACGTCGTCATTGCCTGCACCGGCTCCCGCCCCGCGCTGCCGCCCATTCCGGGTATTGCGGGGAACAATGTCATGCTTGCCACACAGGCCTTTGTGAACCGCGAAACCACCGGCCCAAAAGTCGTGGTGGTGGGAGCGGGCGACACGGGCTGTGAATGCGCCCTGCATCTCGCCGAAATCGGACGGGACGTGACCCTGGTGGAAATGGACGAATTCATCGCCCGGCGTACCGGGTACACCCAACGTATCGTGCTGGTGGAAAAAATCGAAACCAGCAAACATATTTCCTGCATCACCCAAGCCTGCTGCAAACGGGTGGACGACAAGGGCGTAACTATTGAAACGCCGGAAGGCGAACGCTTCCTTGAAGCCGACACCATTGTCATCGCCCTCGGCACCCGCGCTCTTCAGGGCGAGGCGGAAAGCTTCCGCGACTGCGCGCCGACCTTCTGGCTGGCAGGCGACTGCGCCGAAGGCCCGAAGAACGTGCGCCACGCCGTCCGCAACGGCTACGACGCCGCGTGCAGGCTGTAATCTTCCGGAAACTAAGGAGAAGCTCATGATTTTCCCGACGATCAAGGTAGCATCTGTTCAAGCTGCGCCCGTATATCTGGATCTGAAGGCATCGGTGGAAAAGGCTTGCGGACTTGTTGACGAAGCAGGGCGCAATAACGCGCAGCTTGTCGCGTTTCCTGAAGCCTTTCTCCCCGGATACCCTTGGTGGATATGGATGGGGGCTCCGGCTTTCGGCCACAAATTCCTCATGCGTCTCCACCAGAATGCCCTTACCAGCGACAGTCCCGAGATGCGCCAACTCAGCGAAGCCGCTCGACGCAATAATATTTTTGTATGTATTTCCGCAACGGAAGCGGATGGAACTACCCTGTACCTTACTCAGTTCTGGTTTGATAATGAGGGAAACCTGTTGGGCAAACACCGTAAGATGTCCCCTCCCGGCTGTGAAAAGATTGTCTGGGCCTGTGGTAACGGCAGTACCATGCAGGTATTCGACACCCCCATAGGAAAGATAGGCGGTCTGATGTGCGGCGAACATCTGAACCCCATGAATCTCTCCTGCCTACTCGGGCAGGGCGAACAGCTCCACTGCTCCGTCTGGCCCCCCATGCATACCCCCCGCGAGGGGCAAATGCCGCTGTTCTCGCCCCATGACATGTCTCGCACTGCCGCTCGTTACACGGCCATGGGACTACGGGCTTTTGCCCTGTACTCCACGCAGATTATGGCTCAGGACGTCATAGATATTTTGTGTGAAGGAACAGGACATCCAGAATACATCGAATGCCTGCCCAACGGCGTGGACGGTACGTTGGGTGGCGGGCGCGCCGCCGTGTTCAACGTGGCGGGCGACTGCATAAGCAACAGCCTGCCCCATGACGAAGAAGGCTGTGTCTATGCTGAATGCAACCTCCTGGAAACGCTGGGCCGACGCCTGGTCATGGACCCTCTTGATAAAGACGCACGGCCTTTCGCCCTGCGCATGACGCTTGATCGCACAGATTACAAAGCCATGAATTTTGAAGGCGGCCAACCCGACAATTCCATTCCGTACGAAAGCATTCAGAACATTCGCCAGTAGCCCGAAGTTTAAGAAAAAAGAATTCCCTGGATGCAAAAAAAATTCCGCATCCAGGGAGCCGGGCCATTTTTCTCTGACGGAGGAATTTCAGAGCATAAAGGAGCTTTTGATGAGCGAGGAGCTTCAGAGTATTCTCAGACATTGGGGGATGGAACACATCTCTCCCGTGCGGGTATTGGAGACCGGAGCTGCCATTGCCACCGGGGTATGGCATCTTGGAAAACAGTACAGCCTGAAAACTGGAAACAATTTTGAAGGATTGCGTCATCATATCCATATCTCCCGCGTCTTGCAGCAAAACGGAATTTCCGCTTCCTGCCCGCTCGTCACACTGTCGGGAGAAGACTTCGTTACCTGTGGAAAACACTATTACGTCGTTACCGAACGGGTGATGGACAATTTTCTCAGTACGGCGATAACTCTGCCTGAAAAGGATTCTTTCTATTTCGACCGGTATGCCAGAGAAACCCGTAACATGGAGAAAGCCCTTTCGGGCGGCGACACGGAACTGCAGGCCGTTCTGAACTGGGCATCCGTCCAGGCGGCCAACTTCGCGCAGAAGCAGGGTTTGCCGTATATTTCCCCGAATTCTTCCGTTCCCTGTGCGCGCTCTTCATCTGAAGGGATTTCAGAGGGGTTCATCTGCGCGACAAAATTCAGAAAACCCCTGAAAGAACTGCTTTCGGAACTGCAAGCCAGCGGCAGGGAACAGGCACTCCTTCATATACTTGCCCTGTTCATCGCATGGACTGGTGGCCAGAAACGTTTTGAAGAACTCATTTACGGAAACCTTATGGCGGCTTTTGCCGTTCATCTGCATGTCCGGTCACAGGATGCGGCCGCCCGATGACTTCCTCTCAGAGTTCCAGCCTTCTTCACAGCCATGCAGGGAACAACAGCCAATAATCCGCTTGGCTGTGTCACACACTACGGCAAATCTTTTTTATCGCAACCGGGGTGCTCTTATGGGCATATCCTTGTCCTGCACACTCCGCTTAACGAGGTTGCATCTCCATGGAAAATACTCTGAGCAAATCCTCGGCAGTAAAATGGACGCTCAATTTCGCTATTCCATTATGCTGCCTGTTTATTCCAGAGAGTGAAGCGCTTACCTGGAATATCAAACTGTTTCTGGCCGTCACCCTCTGGGGCGTCATCGGTTATGCTCTTGAACTGACGGATAATCTTGTTGTCTCCCTTGTCATGATGTTCCTGTATGGAATAACGGGGATCGCTCCGTTGAAAGCGGTACTCGGCCCTTGGACCGCAGATCCCGCATGGATGACCCTGGGGGCTCTCATTCTTGTTTCTGTGGTGCAGAAAACGAGTATCCTCAAACGAATGGCATATTTTGCCGCCATACGCACCAACGGGAGCTACATGAAATTGATGCTCGCTATGGTGACGCTGGCTCTGGTAGCACGCATTTTTCTCCAGGGAACCATGGCCTGTATCGCGGTCATTGTCATTGCATACGGCATGTGCGAATCACTCGGTTTGGGAAAGAGCCGAGCTTCGGCAGGGCTCATGATCGCAACCGTCATTGCTTACATGGATGCCAATTTTTTTATCTATTCTCCCGATTTCATCTCTGTTCTCTATGGTGCAGCGGCACCCGTGGCCGAAATTACCCCGTCATACCCCCTGTTTTTCCGAGACAATGCTGTATTCTTGGCGGGAAACTATGTGGTCGCCGTTGCTCTGGGATACTTCTGCCGCCCTGAAAACGCTGTCTGTAATGGGAAAATGTTTGAAAAAGAATTAGCGGAGCTGGGTCAGCTCCAGGCCCGTGAATGGAAAATCATTATTGTTCTTGTCGGGCTGGTCATTTTTCTTTTCACACATCAGTATCACCATATCAATATGGTATACGGATTCATCTTCGGTCCGATGCTGTTTTATATGCCGGGCATCAACGTCGGAACCCGCCAGGATCTGAAGGATGTCCAGTATTCCGTACTATTCTTTATCATCGCCTGCATGGCCATAGGCTCCGCTGGCAATGCAGTGGGATTCGGCCACTTTATATCCGCCGCCATCGTTCCCATGCTACAGGGCGTAAGCCAGCTTACGTTTCTTTATGCCACCTTTTTCGCCGGAGTCATTCTGAACTTTCTCATGACTCCCATTGCCGAAATGGCAGCACTTGGCCTGCCGTTCGCCCAAATCTGCCAAGATCTCAACTTCAGCCTGGAAGCCATGTTCTACATGTTTTATCAAGGCTGCGCCCAACTGTGGCTTCCCTATGAAACAGCGGTTTATCTGGTGGCGTTTTCTTTCGGGCTTACCCGCATCAGGGATTTTATTTTCATCATGACAATCAAATTTTGCCTCAACCTGGCCTTCCTCTCCACCGCAGGCATGGCTTGGTGGAAATATATTGGTATTATATAGAATCTGTTCAACTCTGAAGCTATCGCTCAACCCCTATAAGGACCTGTTCTGGCCAAAGTTCAAAAACAGCAGTCCGGCGATGTATACCACCGGACTGCTTTCTCACAGAAACTCACTCCGCATGCGGTTCCTGATTCGCCGTCTTTGCTGCTTCCCCGAGCGAAAGGTTCAAACCGTCAGCGGCGCGAAGTTCAGCCCCTCGTCCACGGGCAAATGGCACATCAGGTTGGCATTCGCCACAGCCTGCCCGGAAGCGCCCCGGCACAGGTTGTCAATGGCGCTGGTAATAATCAGGCGCCCGGTGCGCTCGTCCACGGTCACAGCGATATCGCAGAACATGGAACCGCGCACGTTGCGCGTTTCAGGCAGATGCCCGGCGGGAAGCAGACGCACCCAGCGCGAACCGGCCCACGCGGCCTCGTAAATCATCTGGATTTCCCGCTGGGTGCGGGGGCTTTTCAAACGCGTGTAAATGGTCGCCAGAATTCCCCGGCTCATGGGCACAAGATGGGGGTTGAACGAAATATGCAGCGAGCCGTCTTCCATGCCCGCGCTACGCGCCAGCTCCTGTTCAATTTCCGGCGTGTGGCGGTGTTTGCCGAGATTATAGGGTTTAAAAGAATCACCGACTTCACAGAACAGTGAACCCAGCGTTGCCTTGCGCCCGGCCCCGGACACGCCTGACTTGGCGTCGATGACGATGTCGTCGGTATGCACAAGGCCATTTTTCAATGCCGCATGCAGGCCGAGAATGGACGCAGTGGGGTAACAGCCGGGATTGGCCACCAGCCGGGTTCCGCGTATGACCTCGGCGCGCAACTCGGGCAGACCGTACACGGCCTTTTCCAGATACGCCGCCCGGGAATGGGGTACGCCGTACCATTTTTCATACACAGCGGCATCACGCAGGCGGAAGTCGGCGGAAAGATCCACCACTTTGGCTCCGGCGTCGTACAGAGCCGCGCCCATCTCCATGGCCACACCATGCGGAACGGCCAGAAACACCACATCGCAGGCGGCGGCCAGCGCAGGCGCATCCGCTTCGCGCACGATCACATCCCCACCCGGCAGCCCACGCAAAAACGGGTACAATTCATCCAGCCGCTTGCCCGCTTCCTGGCGGGAGGTGGCCATGACCAGCTTCATGGCGGGATGCCCCGCAAGAATACGGGCCAGCTCCATGCCTGTATATCCGGTAACCCCAACGAGTCCGGCCTTCACCATGCCTTTCCCCTTTTTTCTGACGTTCCGTCTCCGAAACATCCGTCTGGCGCTGAACCGTCCGCAGTCCTATTTTCCGGCTGCGACGTATTTCATACGCAGTTCAAACAGCACATCCTTCAGCAGGCGTGATTCCTTGTCCGTCAGGCCATTCACAATTTTGTCTTCAAGCATGTTCAGCACATCAATGCTGTGCCGGGCCAGCTCGGGATGCCTTTCCAGCTTTCCCGTCTCGGGGTCGGGCACTTCTCCCAACTGCACCAACGCCGAAGACGCCAGTGAAAGCACAAAGGTTGAAAACGTCACTTCCGGCAGTACCATGTCATCCGTGCCTTGCATCATTCTTCTCCTTCCCTCTCTCCGGCCTTGTTTTCAAAAAGGGCCGACCCTCAGAGGGTCGGCCCGAAATCGCGTATCAGTAAAGCGGTTTCATTTGCGAAAGCTGCCTTAATTCCCCTCTCCGAGGGGGTAGAGCAGGACCATGTTGCGGATCTTGCCCATGCCCAGAGAGCCGGGATAGGAATTGACGCTGACCACCAGATCCTGCACCCCGTCGTTATTGGGGTCGGAAACGCTCACATCCACTATACTGCCCTTGATCCGCCGGGTCTTCCATTTCAGGTCAAGGCCAAGGCCGTCCCAGAACATTGCGTGGATCTCGCCCTGCGGGAACACGCGGAAATTCTTGAACAGCATGGACGCGGCGGAAATCGGCTTGCCGGTAATCAGCACGGGCGTACCGCTGCGGTCGGGGTCGTCCACCACCATGCGCATGGGCACATAGTAATAGTTGCCGCCATCTTCATCGGTAGATTTGCCCAGCCCGGGCATGCTGCGGGAAATGGGAATGCCCACCGAGGTGCCGGTGAAACTTTCATCACTGCGGGCAAGGCGCTTGCCGTTGCGATCAAAGGTCAGCAGGTTTTCTTCCGCGCCCACAGCCACGAGGTAATCGCCGCCGGATTTCGCGTTGCCGGGGATCCACACCATGTTGAACACGTTCGCTTCCCGGGGAAGGTTAGCATACTTGCTGCCCTTGGTCAGCTTGTTCCCGCGCAGGTTCACGTCATAAATATCGCCGCGTACAACCCGGGTGCGATCCGGGTCCTGCCCGACCAGACGAGGCTTGTAAGAAGGAGCCATATTCAACACGTTGAGGTAATACTTCACGCGACTGGACGCCTCCTTGAACGTGCCGTCCTGGAAGGTGAAGAGCTGGCTCACAGGCTCATCGGCACCGTCGTCATAGGCCGTCACCAGCAGCAGCGTGCGCTTGCCGTCGGGCAGTGCGCGGATAAGCAGGGGAACGCGCATCATGGAAGGCAGACGCAGTTCGCTGATCTGCGTCAGCTTCCCGTCCTGCCAGCGGTAAAGAACCACGGCGTCCTTATTGAGCAGGGCGACTTCATTTTTTCCGTCCCCGTCAAAATCCGCCACTTCCATGCCGATGGATTCAAAATCCAGCATCTGGCTGCGGATACGTTCGCCATCCATGTTTTCATAGCGCAGTTGGGGATTCATGCCGGGCATAGCACCGCCCTGGGTTTCGTTCATCATGAAGGCCCGGTTCATGGGCGACGCGCTCTGTCCGGCGGGAGCAGCAGCCACCGAGCGCCCGAAAAGCTGGGAAGAAATGGCGTCGGCCGCATTCTGTACGCCGCCAAGCAAATTACTGACCGGGCTTTTGAATGCCTGCTGCCAGAGCTTGCCCTTGGCATCCAGGGCGCTGACGTCCAGGCTGGCCTCATTGCCCATCACCGTGACGCTGCCCCACACCACATAATCCGATCCGGCGGTCTTGAGTGCTTTTTCCGCATCGGCGCGGCCAGCCGGAGCATTGCCCTGGAGCACTGCATCCTGACTGGCGGCAGGTTCAAATTTTCCCTGCCAGAACAGGCGGGAAGACAACATGGGGGGAATGGCCTTGCCCAGATAACCGTAACCGGCTGCGCCGTTCACCTTGAACGGCGTCACGATATACGAGGCGGCATGGGCTGCTTGCATCCCGGCGAGCAGCAGGGTACATGCCAGAAGAACAGACAAAATTCGACGTTGCATGATCACTCCTTGGAGTATGGTTAGGCAACTTTACCCTTTCTTTTTCCGCCCCGCAACATGCGCGCGGGACGCCTTCCGGAGATTTCCATGACGCCGAGCCGTCGCGCCTTTCGCCTTGTCTGTGCCCCGTCCGAAGAACTCTCAGTGGAAGCACTGCTCCGGGCACAAGGTTACGAGTTCGAGCCGGACCCTTTTTTTCCCCTGACCAGACGTCTGCTTACCGAGCCGCGCCCTCTCGGCTCCAGCCTTGCGGCCTTTTTCGGGCTCATTTATATTCAGGATCGCTCTTCCATGCTCCCCCCCATGGCGCTGCACCCTCCGCGCGGCGCGGCCGTCCTGGACATGTGCGCCAGCCCCGGCAGCAAAACCGGCCAACTCGCGGGCATGACCGGGCCGGAAGGTTTTGTGCTCGGCAACGAGCCTTCTCCCTCCCGCCTCGCCACCCTGCGCCGCAACCTGCACGCCATGAACCTTTCCTGGACGGCAAGCTGCTGTTACGGAGGTGAAGCCCTGCCCCTGCCCGACGCAATGTGGGAGCATATCCAGCTTGATCCCCCCTGTTCCGGCTGGGGTACGGTGGAACGCAACCCCAAAGTGCGGGATATCTGGAAGAATGACAAGATTACGCCCCTGATCCGGCTCCAGCGGGCCCTACTGCGCGAGGCCTGCCGCCTGTTGCGCCCCGGCGGCGTGCTTGTCTATTCCACCTGCACCACCAACGACGGTGAAAATGAAGAGCAACTGCGCTACGCGCTGGACGAACTGGGTCTTAAGCAGGAAAAGCTTGCTCCGCCTGTCGGCTTTGATCTTGAAGAGGGAAAAATGGGGTTCGACGGGGTATGGCGTCTGGAGCCGAAGAGCGGCGACAATCAGGGCTTTTTCGTAGCCCGCCTGCGCAAGCCTTCCGTACAGGAAAGCGCACCCGGTTCCGCCCTGCTCCCGCCGCCGGAAAAAACACTGCGAGATGAAAAAATGCGTTTTGACATTGTGCCCTCCGCCCGGCTGGAAGAGGCGGGTGTAGACCCCGACGCCCTGCCCGGTCAGGTCGGGGCCTTTGGCGGAAGTCTGCACATCCTGCCCCGGCAGGCCCCGGATTTACTGCCCTCGACCCTGCGCTGGCAGGGCATGTACTTCGGCAAGTACGCAAAAAACGGAGAAATACGTCCCGCCCCGCGCCTGCGTGCGCCGGGGCCGCTTCCCCGTGTGGATTTTGAAGGCGCTCAGGGAGTAGAAAAACTTGTCGGCCTGCTCCAGGGACGCACGGTGGAAGCTTCTGCCTCGGAAAATACCGGCGCGTCGGGCATGGCGCTGCTGAGCTGGAACGGGCTTTCTCTCTGCCGCGCAACCCTGAAAAAAGGACGCCTGATCTGGTCGGAGCGTTGAAGCTCCGACCAGGCTGCTGATAACGTCAGCAGCACCAAAAATCAGGAACAGGTCGCGGCTTAGACGGCGCACCACCCGCGAAGCGGGCAGAATGGTGATAAACCGGGGCTCTGCCCCGCACCCCGCCGGGGGAGATAATCTCCCCCGGTCCCCCATAATTATACATGGTGTAATAATCGGGGGTGCAGAGCGTACTACGCCCTGCCGAGGGGGGGCGTCAGTTCGCCCCGGAGCACTGAAGCTCCGACTTGCCCATTCGCGAAAAGTAAGCCAAACTCAACTCCCTACTTCTATTCCCTTCCGGCAAG
>JAEXGX010000170.1 GCA_023450535.1 Pseudomonadota bacterium
TCAAGGGTGGCCCGGACGAAGAAGAACCGGACGCGGAAGACTGGATTGCCTGGGGCGCGAAGGAAGCCTTTTTCAACCCGTTCAATATGGTTGTTGGCGTAAGGGAAGCAGCCTCGATGGTGGATTCCTGCATTTCCGGCAAGGGGGGGGCGCTATCGCCTGAGTTCTGCCCTGGACGTGTTTGACTCCTTTATGCGTTTCGGAGCGCAGGTGGGCAAGGCTCTTGAAGGCGACGGAGACGGAAAAAAACTCGTGCTGACCGGGGGAAAAGCTGTGGGACAAGCTACAGGCGTCATCAACGCGCAGGAAGTCCTGCTTCTTGAAACCTTCTGGGACTGGCTGGATGGAACATCCCCGGAACTGGAGCTGGGGAACCTGATACGGAAGAAGAGGTAAAAGAAAAGGCCGGGGCGGCGGTGCAGGACGGTAGGCCGCACCCCTACCGGAGCGGTTGGGGGAGGAATTGATAACGTAGGAGTTTTTCGGTATCAGTGGGGCGTGGGCACGTTCTCCGCTAAAGGAGAAATGCCTATGAGACACTTCCTCCGGGATGTGCTGGCCGCTGCGGTGGCCGCCATTCTTGCGGCTTGGGTGGTTCATTTGTTGAACCTCTAAAACGCAAATTGCCCCGGTAGGAGGTGGATCTCCTGCCGGGGCAATTTGCGATTCCACTAATCGCGGAGGACGTGCCCAAGGGGCCGAGGTGTTACCAGCACTTCCGGCCCCGCCTCTTTTTAATAAGGGCTTTGGCGTACTTTGGCAAGTGGTTCGTCAAGCAGCATGAGCGCCGCTTCTCTGTACCTCTTGCGTGGGAGCAGGGTATATTTGCAGCCGTACCGCTCCCGGAACAGCGCGAACAGCCTGTGCTTCATCATCAATCAGTGCCAGCAGAACACGCCTCTGAAATTCGGTGATAGGGGGATTCATGGCCTGCCCCCTATCCGCGCTCGAACTGCTGGCCCAGCATCCAGCGCCCTGTACGCGGCAAGCAGACTGTCATCCGCCGCGCAGTACAATTCGTAAAGAATTATATAGTGTTTCCGTTCTGCGGGAGAGGGGTATACAGAGGATGCACCGGGATGGCAGGTCTTGCGTACGATATCGCGCAACTCATTGAAGCGTGGCATGGCCCCCTTGTGACCTGAATGAGCATCGGCGGAGGTGGCGGGAGGAAAAGAAAGAGGGACAGTGGGAAGCGCCGGGGCAGAGGCGCGCGGGAGTCGATCTTCGCCTGTGCCCAACCCAAGGCTGCGAATTTTGAGGGATTACATCGAACTGAACGTCGTTGAAACAAAGGGCCGTTGTCATGGTGCGAACTCCTAGTTGTTGAAGTTGGCACCGCCTACGAATGACGATGCCGGGTGTTCGTAACCGCAACTAGGAGCGGCTTTCCGCCTTTAGGCAAAAGCCTTGGACATATCGGCAACACCCGGCAAACATTTACATCTTCCATCATAGCTGCAAATGAATCAATTTTTGAATCGGTATTTCAACGGAAAACCATTCCTTCTGCTGAAGAAATAACAAAAGATAATCTTTCTGGATACATTTTTATTACCAGCAAACTTTTTGAACCACGCCTGCAATTTATTCCCGGTTTTTGGTCCGAGACCGCTTCAGCTTCTACAGATATAGGATTTGACTATAACATTAGGGACAGCAAGAACAATCTGGTTCCGAATGGTTCCATATCTGGTAATCGTACGGCTGACGGGGATGCTGGCGGCGCATGTGGAGGGGGATAATGTCCTCGCAGAATCTATATCCAAATCCCTGCGAGATGCCCTAGAACGCTACGGGGAAAGAGTTTCCAACTCTCCAAAATTGCGAGAAATTTTCAAGTAAGAGTAAGGCGGCCCACGGGTGGCCTTACTTATGGGCTTTAGCCTGTTGCTGGTGCCGCAGTTATATTGTCTGCACCTGCCAAAACGCGAGCGCGAGTTCGGCCATGCGCTGATGGGCTGTGGCGTCGTCGGGGCGGAACCATGTTATGCGTTCGTCAGCCCGGAACCATGTCCACTGGCGTTTGGCATAAGCGCGGGTATTTTTTCGCCAGAGATCCACTGCTTCCTCAAATGGGCATTGCCCCACAAGGTAACTTCCCAATTCCCGGCAGCCAATTCCCGTCCAGCCAGGCAGGGAAAGAGCCGGATATGCTTCCAATGCCGTGCGGGCTTCAGCCAGCGCTCCGGCATCCAGCATGGCGTCGATACGCTTGTTCAGAAAGGGCGTAAGTTCCGGCAGAGGCAGGCCCATGCCCAGGCGCAGAACATCCGTCTCCGGTGTGGATGAGGTGGCATGCTCATGCCACCAGCTGAACGTCAGGCCCGTGCTTTCCCATACTTCGAGAGCACGCACGATACGTTGACGGTCGTGCGGGTGGATGCGCGCAGCATAGGAGGGGTCAATGCCGCGCAGGCGGGCGTGTAGCTCTTCCGGGCCTTCCGTGCGGCATTGTTCCTGCAAACGGGAGCTGACGGCTGCATCCGGCGCGGGAATGTCGGCCATGCCGTCTAGCAAGGCTTTCAGGTACAGGCCGGTGCCGCCAACCAGCAGGGGAACCCGCCCTTGCGCCGAGACTTCAGCCATGGCCGCGCGGGCCTTGTCCGCCCACTGTCCGGCCGAGCTTTTCCGGTCGGCCGGCAGCCAGCCATAGAGGAGGTGCGGGCATTGCGCCTGCTCTTCCTGCGAGGGCTGTGCTGTAATGACGGGAAAATCCCGGTAGATCTGCCGGGAGTCCGCGTTGATGACAGAAGCGGGAAAACCGGCCTGTTCTAGACTGTGGGCGATGTAGAGCGCAGCGGCTGTCTTGCCTGATCCAGTGGGACCGGCCAGACAGATGACGCGCCGCTTGAAGACGGTTTCACTGTTCATGAGTCAGAGCGGAGCCTGCTAAAATCGTCGCAGGAATCATCCCCGGACATTTCTGTGGACATCTCCGCTTCGGGAGCGGGCGCGGCAGGTGCACCGGGCAGAGGCACAAACGGCCAGGTGGCGGGGTGCCCATACGCCCGGCGCAACCGTGCCAGAACAGGCGGCGGCACCAGATCGCCCACATTGCCGCCCAGACTGGCCACGGCTTTGATATTGGTGGAACTGATATACATCCAGCGGAAGTCGCTCATGAGGAATACGGTCTGGATATCACTGCGCAGCTTGCGGTTCATCAGCGCCATCTGAAACTCGTAGTCAAAATCGGAAAGAGCCCGCAGACCGCGCAAAATGGAGTTTGCGCCGCGTTTTTTTGCGTAATCCACCAGCAGGCCGGAAAAAGGTTCGACTTCAATACCTGCCACGCCCGCGAAACAGTCCCGGGCCATGTCCACGCGCTCCTCAAGGGAGAAGAGTGGGGATTTCAGATTGTCCTGTGCCACGGCTACGACGACAGTGTCGAAAATTTCCGCACCGCGCCGGATAATGCCGACATGCCCGTTGGTCAGGGGATCAAAGGTACCGGGGTAGATGGCAATACGGGGTTTAGTCATGGCGGGTAGTCCAGAGGATGACACGGGTCTGGCCGTAGAGTTCATCGTTGATTAGTTCCAGGCCCGGTTGTTTTTCAGCATCAAGGCGCAGGCTTTTTTCCACTTCCGCAATCAAAAAACCGTCTTCCGCAAGCCAGTTCTGACGGAGAATATTTTTGAGGGTAGGGGCGAACAGGGCCTCGGCATAAGGAGGGTCGATGAAAATGATCTGGAAAGGGGCCGCAGGACGTCTGGCACTTACGCGCAGTACATCTTCGGCTAGGATACGGCAACGGCCTTCCGCGCCAAGATTGGCGGCGTTCTGCGCAAGGCAGGCAGCAGCCTTGGGATCTTTTTCCACAAATACGGCTTCCGCCGCTCCGCGGCTCAAGGCCTCAAACGCCAGGGAACCGCTCCCGGCAAAAAGATCGAGTACCCGGCATTCCCCCCAGACCACACCCTTGGATTCCAGGCGCGAGAACAGGGATTCCCGGACTCGCCCCATGGCCGGCCGGTATCCCGGCCCGCTGACGGTTTTCAGTAAGCGGCCCTTGTAAGCTCCCGCAATGATGCGCATATAACCTCCTGCGCGTGTACCGCGTGGGCGCGAGCATACGCAAGGAGACGGCGTTGCGCAAGCACGGGAAAGCGCAGCACGGGCGTAATATACGCCCCGTACCTCCAATACTTATGGGGGACCGGGGGAGATACTCTCCTCCGGTGGGGCACGGGGCGAAGCCCCGGTCTGCCCCCTCTACCATTTGAAATGCTTTAAATCCGGGAAAGGAACACGGCGAGCTCGCGGTTGATTTCGCTCAGGCGGTCGCGCAGTTCGGTTTGCTCCTCCCAGGGGAGCTCTTCGGCGCGCTCCTGCCGTTCGCGCAGTTGGGCGAGGCGGGTATCCATGTCCGCGATGAGGAAGTTCCAGTCCACACGCGGGCGCTGCCGGGCGCTGCCGGGAAGTTCCATAGATGCCTTGCGGCCCGGTTCCAGGGTCATTTCTTCAAGGTAGTCGGGAGTGAGGATTTCGATATCTTTTTTGCCGCTTTCTTTTTTGATCAGAGCGCTTAGCGTTTCCTGAGCCTTGGGCTCACCGTGGATCAGCACGACCCTGCTGCCCGCCTTCGCCATGGGCAGAATCCAGTCCAGCAATTGACTCTGGCCTGCGTGGGCGGAAAAGCCGTTGATGGTGAAAATTTTTGCGGCAACGGCCAAATCATCGTTGAACAGGCGGATCTTGTCCGCGCCGTCCACGATTTTACGCCCCAACGTGCCTACGGACTGATAACCCACAAACACGATACTGGCGCCTTCCCTCCAGATATTGTGCTTAAGGTGGTGCTTGATGCGGCCCGCGTTGCACATGCCGCTGGCGGAAAGAATAATCGCCGGGCCGCGCATGACGTTGAGCGCCTGTGATTCCGTCGAATTGAGGGTGAAATGGATGTTGTAACTGCCGTCATGGACGGAAAGCCCTTCAAGTTCCGGTGTACGCAAGGTTTTCGCGTATTTTTCAAATACTTCCGTCGCCCGGATAGCCAGGGGGCTGTCTACAAAAATAGGCATATCCGCCGGAAGCTGATTACGGTTGCGCAGTAATATCAGGCTGTACAACAGTTCCTGTGTACGCCCCACGGCGAAGGAGGGAATGATGACCTTCTCCTTGCGATGATAGCTGTATGATATGGCTTGGGCGAGTTCGTCCAGGGTATCGTGCTCTCCCTTGTGATCGCGATCGCCGTAAGTGGATTCCACAAAGAGCCAGTCCGGCGGAGTGGGATGTTCCGCATCGTGCAGCAGCAGAGCGCCGGGGCGTCCCAGGTCGCCGGAGAAAACAAGGCGCGTGGTTTTGCCCTGCTCGGTGATTTCCAGCTCAAGGAAGGCTGCTCCGAGGATGTGCCCGGCATAGTGATATGTGACCTTGATGCCGGGATGCGGTTCGAATGTTTTGTCGAAATCCACTGTGCGCATAAGTTCTACGGTCTTGCGGGCATCTTCCGTGGTATACAGTGCCCTGTCTTCGTCCCGTTTTGCGCCGCGCCGCTTGTCATGATTCTGCTTCCATTCCTGCTCCATTTCCTGAATATGGGCGCTGTCTTCCAGCATCAGGGAAACAAGATCCAGCGTGGGAGGGGTGCAGTAGATCGTTCCATTGAACCCTTCACTGGCCAGGCGGGGAAGGAGGCCGGAGTGGTCTATATGGGCATGAGTAAGAAGGACAAAATCGATTTCCGTGGGCCGGTACAGTGCGGTCTGACGGTTGCGCTCTTCAATGGCGGGGTTGCCCTGATGCATGCCGCAATCCACGGCGAAACGCGCGCCGGCGGCTTCAATGATATAGCAGGATCCTGTGACGGTACGGGCTGCGCCGAGAAAGGATATTTTCATGCCGGACTCCTTTTGCGTATGGAGTATGTTGGGTAGGGAGGGGAAAATAACGCCGGTATTGAAATATGCCGAAAACTGCCGAAGAAGCCGCACGAAAGCTTCTTTATGGATTTACGCTAGTTTGGTTGAAAATGCCGCTTAACGCGGGGGCAAGTCAAGCCGCTTTTCTCTTCTTGCATCCGTGTGGGATATTGTGGTTTACTTGCTCTACGATTTGTATTTTCAGGAGGTTCCATGTCCGGTTCTTCTCAGCAATATGTTATTGATACGCTTTCCGCCAAGGAATCCTGGCGTCTGTTCCGCATCATGGCCGAAGTGGTCGAGGGCATCGACACGCTTTCCGCCCTGCCTCCCTGTGTTTCCATATTCGGGTCTGCCCGTTCCAAACCAGAGGATGATTTGTACCGGCAGACAGAGGATATTGCCCACGGGCTGGTGAAAGCGGGATACGGCGTGATCACCGGCGGCGGGCCGGGCCTCATGGAGGCTGGCAACAAGGGGGCGACCGAGGCAGGAGGACCTTCTGTGGGGTTGCACATCCAGTTGCCCATGGAGCAGGCCGCCAACCAATACCTGTTGACGCGCTGTAATTTCAACTACTTTTTCGTCCGCAAGCTTATGTTCGTCAAGTACGCGGTGGCCTACGTGGTCATGCCCGGCGGCGCGGGTACACTGGACGAACTGTTTGAGGCCTTTGTCCTTGTCCAGACCCATCGTATCAAACCCTTCCCCATCATTCTGTATTGCCGCGATTTTTGGGCGGGGCTGCTGGACTGGATGAAAGACCGTATGGTCGGTCATGGCTTCCTGCGGGAGGAAGAGCTGGGTTTGGTCACCATCTGTGACGAACCGGATGAAGTGGTGCAGACCATCAGGAAATACACCATTGTCTGAGTCTGACGCCGCTCCCGGTTTTCGCGCCGCCCCGGTATGGGGACCGGTACCAGAGCCTCCGCCCGGCTGGACCTGGAATTCTCTCATGGACAAGGCTCTGGGGCTTGCGCGCGAGGCCGCTGCAGCCGGAGAGGTACCAGTGGGGGCTCTGGTGGTGGACGATGCCGGAGACATTGTGGGGCGGGGACGTAACGAAACCGAAGCCCTGCATGATCCTTCCGCTCATGCCGAAGTGCTCGCTCTACGCCGCGCCGCCGCGCACATTGGCAACCACCGTCTGGGCAACTGTGTGCTTGTGGTGACGCTGGAACCCTGCCTCATGTGTACCGGGGCAATACGGGAAGCACGTCTGCGCGGGCTAGTCTACGGTGCGTGTGATGAACGGGCCGGGGCGGTGGAATCGCGTCTGGAGGGCCTTGCATATGCGGATGGCCCCGTACCCTGGCATATGGGCGGAGTGGAAAGCGGCCCGTGTGCCGGGCTGTTGCGTGAATTTTTCCGTGTACGCCGGGATTGAACCTTTCCAGGTACGCCAGTCTTGCCGGAGCCGTTGTTGAATCATTATCGACTCCTGCCAGATGAACGTCCGGAACCTTCCCGGAGGCCATCAGGATTATCTTTCGCC
>JAEXGX010000073.1 GCA_023450535.1 Pseudomonadota bacterium
CCCGATCCCGGCGCATGGCCTCAAGCACACCGTCGGTCACGTGGCCGCGAACGGCCATACGCTCCATATGATTGACGCCGCAAATGGTTGTTCCGCCGGGGGAACAGACCTGACGCCGTAACTCCGCGAACAGAGTTCCATCATGCAGAGCCAGAGATGCGGTACCTTCCACAGTCGCGGCGACGAGCTCGCGGGCCTGCTCGGCCTTGAAGCCCAGCGCCACAGCAGCGTTTTCCATGCCTTCCATGAACAGACAGACAAAGGCAGGACCACAGCCCGCCACGGAAGAAAAGGCGGAAAACCTGCTGTCGGGTAAAACCAGCAGCAACCCCATATTTTTGAACAGATTCTGCAGCAACTCCTTCTGGGAATCACGCAGATCTTCATCATCCAGACAGAGCGCAAATGCACCCTTGCCCACCTTGGCAGGCAGGTTGGGCATGAGCCGGGCCACGGGGCACACGCCCCCCGCACTCCGCTTCAACTCCTCCACTGACACGGCGGCGGCAAGAGAGACAACGATCTTATCCATGCTCAGATACGGGCGGATGCCTGCCAAAGTCTCCGCAATCTGGTGCGGCTTGACGGCAAGAATCACGATATCGGCCCTTTGCGCCAGCTCTTCGGGCGTTTCCGCCCATACGACGCGTCCCGGGGTTTCCGCAGGATTCAACGCCTCCACCTTCGCCCGTGTATGATCGTAGCCGATCAACCGCAGGGAGTCATGCGCGCACAGGCCGCGCATGACGGCTCCGCCCATATTACCGCAGCCGATGCAACCAACGGAAAGGCCCCCGTCCTGGAGGAACGCGTTCATCCCACGATCTCCAACGCATTAAAGAAATAGCCCATTTCATAGGCTGCGGTTTCCGGAGCATCGGAACCGTGCACGGAGTTGGCTTCCAAGCTCTCCGCATACTTTCTGCGGATGGTGCCTTCCGCCGCGTTGGCGGGATTGGTCGCGCCCATGAGTTCACGATAGCGGTGAATAGCATCCTCGCCCTCAAGAATGGAGCAGACCACGGGACCGGAAGTCATGTACTTCACCAGGCTCGAGAAAAAGGGCTTGTCCTTGTGTACGGCGTAGAACCCTTCGGCCTGTTCGGTCGTCATGCGAATCATCTTCATGGCCTTGACCGTGAGGCCCTGCCCCTGGATCATGGCCAAAATTTCGCCGCTCAGGTTGCGGGCCACCGCGTCGGGCTTGATGATGGAAAACGTGCGCTCAATCATGTTCTTCTCCTTAGGGTTACGGTGAAACGGCCGGGACTTGGCGCAGGGGATAATCGGCGACAGGGAAGGAGCCTATCTCAAGGCCGGGCCGCTTGTATTCTGTCCAAGCGGCGAGGGCGGCTAGCGTCTCCGGATAGGGATGTCCTATGGCGACGGCCAGTCCATTTTTTCGCGCCAATGCAGCGGCCCTGTCCAATTCATGGAGCACTGCCTTTTTCTCCGCGATGTCGTCAAGAAACACATTGCGGCGGAAGGCGTGGAATCCCTGCTTTCGCGCTTGTTCATAAAGGACGGATGTGTCCAGGGTCAAGCTGTCCAGCACAAAAAAATCCGGAGCCTGCCGCCGCAGCTCTTGGCAAAATTGGCTCGCGGCTGCTTCATTTGAGGTAAAGCGGGATCCCATGTGATTGTTGAGTCCCACGGCATGGGGAACACGCGCCAACGCCTGCCGCAGTCTCGATGCCACGGCGCTTTCCCGCATGTCTACAGTCAACCCGAAAGCACCCATTTTCTGACGCGGATCACAGGGTTGCATGGGCATGTGCACCAGCACCTGCCGCCCTGCCGCGTAGGCCATTTCCGCTGTTTTCCGCGCATGCGTCGCACCAGGCCAAACCGCCAGAGCAACGGGATACGGCAGTTCCAGCAAGCGGCGGACATAGGCTGTATTTTCTCCCAAATCGTCGATGACAATGATCAGACGGGGAGGTCCTTTCCATGTTGCCGACGCTTCCGCCTCGTTCAATCCGTTCAATGTTTCCGGGATTTCCGGAGCTTCAGATTCGCCTTCGAGCTCTGCGGCTTCCGTCTCCCCCCGGCGCGGCACAGGAAATGTTCCGCCGTTTTTTACTCGCTCCGCCAAATCCCGGGCTAACCGCCCGGAAAGTTCCCCCAGCGCACGGGGATCTCCATGTTCCGGCAGCCACCTCGGGCCTTCCCACAGACCTGCAGGTGTTTCAGGTGCTCTTCCGGCCGAATCTTTCTCCAGAATGCCGGAAAAACTCGGCAACAACGAAAATGCAAGCCCCAGCACAGCAATGACGATGATCATCCCGGCCAAGACGCGCAATACGCGAAGAGATACAAAAAAAGAGGATGGTCCCCGACGCGGTTCAGACCGCGAGGCTCCATCCTCTTTCCCTTTCATGCGTTATTCCGTATCAAACGTCAGCGCAACTGCCGCAAGGCGGGAAGCGTCTTGACGAATTGCAGGCCCATGCGCAGTTGGTTATCCCGCGCGAGCAACTGTTCATTTTCCTCTTCTGTCTTGTCGTCAGAAGCCTTTTTCTTGTCCTTGCCGTTTTTTCCGACCTGTTCCAAGTGACGGCTCAAATCCTGCTCACGCAGAGAGAGAGCGTTCTTGTCCTGCTCACGCGGGGCCTCCCAGACAAGTTCAAAGTCCGGAACAATACCCTCGGCCTGGATGGATTTACCCGAAGGTGTGTAGTACAGCGCAACCGTCAGCTTGAGCCCCGTACCGTCCGGCAGAGGGATGATATTTTGCACCGATCCCTTGCCAAAGGTGCGTTCGCCGAGAATGAGCGCTCTCTTCTGGTCACGCAGCGCTCCGGCCACGATTTCCGCTGCCGACGCCGTTCCCGCATTGACCAGCACAACCATGGGAGCATCCACATCATCGGCCTGCGCCTTGGCGGAATAACTACGGGAATTACCCTCCTCACGACCGCGAATAGATACTATCACACCGTCTTTCAAAAAAACGTCGGATACGCTGACACTTTGATCCAGAAGGCCACCGGGGTTATTGCGCAGATCAAGCACAATGCCCTTAACCTCGCCTTTCTTCTTCGCATCCTTAAGCGCATCCAGCAACTCCTGGGTAGTGCGCCCGCTGAACCTGGTCAGGCGTACCCAATGGTATCCGGGCTCCAGTTCCCTGGTCTTGACGCTGATGACAGGAATGGCTTCCCGCTTGATGCGCATGGTCACGGGACGCTGCTCGCCCTTGTGCAGCACCAGAAGCTCCACTTCCGTGCCGCGCTTGCCGCGCATTTTGCTTGAGGCTTCGGAAAGGCTCATCTCTGTGGTGTATTGCCCGTCCACGGCCACGATAATATCGCCGGAGCGCAGCCCCGCCCTATGGCCGGGAGTGTCTTCAATGGGAGCAACAACCAGCACCTGGCCGTTTTCCATGGTGATTTCCACCCCGACGCCAAAGAATTCCCCGCTGGTGCTCTCCTGCATTTCCTGAAATTCCTTGGTGGAAAGCAGCGTGGAATGAGGGTCGAGGCCCTGAAGCATTCCTTTGAGCGCCCCGTCGATGAGTTCTTTCTGCTCAACGTCCCTGACATAGTATTGCTCGACCATGTCAAGCACCTGGCTGAAGCGCTTCAGCGCATCATAATCGGCGTCCGCACTGCGCGCGCGCATCACTCCGCCCCCGGCAAGAAAAAAGACCAGAGCCAGGGAACATATAGACAAAAACCTCAACACTTTATGCATACCGCCCTCCAAAACACAGGCGCAAAAAACATTTCACAAAAAAATACCACCACTTTTCGCGAGAGCTTTCAACACCCACGCAAAAACAAGCTTCCGCCGAGCGGCGGAAAACCTCAACGGAGGAACGCCGCACGATATGGCGAAACAGTGAATTTACGTCCGAACAAAGCAAAAGGCAATGAGCCTGAAGCGCCCCCAGGCGAGCGGATTATAAATGCGCCGCCCTGTAAGGCTGCTGACAAAACCAGCAGCCCAAAAGTCAGGAGAAGGTGATTATATGCGGTCTGCTGTTGCATTGGAGCGAGCAAAGCAAACAAAAACGCCAGAAAAGACGAGCAGGCCGCAGCTATGCTGCACCGCAAAATGAGTCTTTTTTGCGTATTTTTGCCAAACACAGTTGTACAATATTCCTTTTTTGTTGAATTTAAATTTTTAATGCGCTCGCCCTGAACGTACCCCGAAAAAGGGAAAAAGCGCTCTGGAGCAATTCCCGCTGGAATGCTTACCCCCAAAGTCGGGTCAACATGGCGAAAAGACCAATGAAAAACATAATCGGGGCCAAAAGGATGAGCGATTTTCTGCGCAGAGGCGTAGCCGAACGTCCGGGCAGATAACAGCATAGCACGGCAAGCGGCAAGCCCAACGGCAACACGTTATACAGAGGGGTCAGCAATTCCGGCCCCAGATTACCGAAAGGCAAAAATACGGCTCGCTGTGCCGCGAAAGGAGGCGTCACCCACAGCAACACCGCCGCAAAAGGCAGGAGCAGCGCACCGCTCCACGCGGCGCGGCGGGCGCGTCCCCCCACGGCAAACGTATAATAGTCGCGTCCAAAATCATCCGCGCCGCGCCGCGCCACATGCCAAAGCAACGCACAAAGCTGGGCAGCGGCAGGAGCCAGAAAACAAAAAAAGCCCAATGCCAGCGCGGGCAAAGCCCAATCCGCCCGGGCAGAAAACTGCTTCATCCAGCCCGCAAACTGCCCGCCAAGCGC
>JAEXGX010000115.1 GCA_023450535.1 Pseudomonadota bacterium
TGATGCAGGCACACGATGCGTTCAACTTTAGCCGGAACCTCGACAGACCGCCCCAGTTGATCAATTACGGTCACTGTCTCTCCGCCATATGCGGCAGCAGCCCCTGCGGCCCAGATGCACAGGGCCAGCGCGACCCCGCGCAGCCCATGAATTCCGAACATAGTCCGCTCCTTTTCAAAGGTGAATATACTTGCTCACCATACGGAACAGAAGCGCCAAGGCAAACGGGTCACGGCAAGACAAAGAGGCGTGATAGAGGAATCGCTCTTGGCAAACCCCGCAGGATCACGATGCATAACTGCGCCTTAAACTGGGTGGATATTTTGCGAAACGCCCTGCGCCGGAACGCATTTCCCTGGACAGAAACGCCTACCCTGCTTACAGTGATCTCCCCACTCCCCTTTCTTCGAGGTTAGTCATGAACATCGAACGCCTTCATCTGGTTTTCTTCAGCCCTGTTTTCCATACACGCGCGATCGCGCGGATGCTGGGAGCCAAGGTCACGGAGGAACTTTCTCTGCCGGGTGCCCCCATCGAACACGATATTACGGACTTTGCCCAGGCCGATAACTTCTTGAGCTTCGGCCCGCAGGATCTGGTCATACTCGCTGCTCCGGTATATGGGGGCCGTCTGCCCTCCCCCGCCGCGCAACGCCTGCTCCAGTGCCAAGGCCGAAAAACCCCTGCCGTGCTCGTAGTCAGCTATGGCAACCGGGCCTTTGAAGATTCCCTGCTGGAACTGAAAACTATTGCGGAAACACAGGACTTTTTGCCGGTCGCGGCGGCGGCCTGTGTAGCCGAGCATACCATCGCCCCCGTATATGCCGCTGGACGCCCTGATCTCAACGATGAGAAAGCCCTTGCCGCGTTCGCCGTCTCTGTCAAACCTATTCTGGATGGACTTGATCCCGCTCTGCCGCCCTCTCTCTCCGTGCCAGGCAATACCCCCTACCGATTGTTCAACGCTTCTCCTCTTCCCATGACCGTGAATGAAAATTGCGCCAAATGCGGCCTGTGCGCGCAAAAATGCCCCACCCACGCCATTGCCGAAGACGCCACGAGCACGGGTAATCCCGAACTCTGCATTTCGTGCATGCGCTGCGTGAACATCTGCCCACGCAATGCCCGCCACCCGAGCGAAGCCATAACCCTGGCCGTGACTGAAAAACTCGCCCCCGTCTGCTCCGGCCGCAAGGAAAATTCCTTCTTTTTGGGATAGAGAAACAGGGAAGGAAGTCCCTTTTCAACACTATTGGAACAATTTCAATATTGAATTGCTCTAATAGTGTACTGCTCACGCTTTTTACGGTTGCCGCAAGCACGTTATCCTACTCCGTCGGCGGCCTCCTGTATATCATGGAACAATTTGGCCACATGCCATCCGTCCGCCACGGCATGATGCACGCACAGCGCCACGGGCAACATGGCCCGCCCCCCGTTCTCCCTGTACTTGCCAAACCGGATCAACGGAAAAAGCAACGGAGACTCTGCCCATGAATCAAGGGAAAAAGACGTAAAGCTCAGCCAGGGCAAGGCGGATACGGAACAGAAATTCGGAGGGCGGCCAGGCCGGGCGCATACACCTTTCACATCGCGGAAGCGCGCCATATCCGCGAGTATGGCAGTGTAAAACATTATCCTGTTCTCGTGGTAATCACTCCAGATATCGGAAAAAGTCTTATTGTCCTCATGGAAAATGGTGTAGGACGGCACAACAAAATTCCACCAGCCGAGAGCACCATCTGCATCATACGCCATGCGGAATTCGCGGTTGCTGTTCACCGCCTTCATGATTGCATACAGAAAAAGCGGGAAGAATTTCAATCCGCCGTCGTGCTTGAACTCCAAAAGGCGCGTAATGTCCACTTCCGCATTCAGTGTGTAGCGACATTTGATCTGATCCCGAAAATACAGGAAATGTTCCGCCCGTTCCCACGTGGAAAAATCCGCCTTTTCAAACACGGCGTCCATAGTTCTCTCCCGTGCGCCATAAAGAGGCGCGACTTCATGGGCGAAACCGAAAAATTATCCATTTCAGCATAAAATTTGCCTGATCCATCCAGTGTACTGGTCAAGCGCACGGCATATCTTATATACTGAAAAGCACCGCAAAATGCCAAAGTTGTGAGTGAAGACAATCCGCATGGTACGGATAGCCTGACTTCTGGCAGTCCCCTTTTTCCCCTCTTGTGCAAAGGAGAGTTTCATCATGTCATATCTTGGAAGTGAAATCAAAAAACTCGGCTTCGGGCTGATGCGACTGCCCAAAATCAACGACAATATTGATGTAGAACAGGTCAAGAGCATGGTAGACAGTTTTTTGTCCTCCGGCTTCACCTACTTTGATACCGCATGGGCTTACCCCGGCAGTGAAGACGCCATCCGGCAGGCCCTGGTGGAACGCCACCCGCGGGAAGCCTTTCAGCTTGCCACCAAAAATGCAGCCTGGATCAACTGCAAAACCAGAGAAGACGCCATCGAGCAGTTTGAAACGTCGCTCCGGCAGACCGGAGCCGGATACTTTGACTTCTACCTGCTGCACAACCTTGGCGAAAGCCGTACGCGTTTTTTCGACGATTTTAACATGTGGGACTTTGTGCAGGAAAAAAAGCGGGAGGGCGTCATCAGACATGTGGGCTTTTCCTTCCACTCAACCCCGGAAGAGCTGGAAGCCATTTTGAATGCCCATCCGGAAATGGAATTTGTGCAGCTCCAGATCAACTATGCGGATTGGGAGAACCCGGCCGTTCAGTCGAGGGGCTGCTACGAGGTGGCGCAAAAACACGGAAAGCCCGTGGTCATCATGGAGCCGGTCAAGGGAGGAATGCTCGCCAGCCCGCCGGAACCTGTAGCAAGAATCTTTCAGGAAGCGAACCCCGACGTTTCTCTTGCCTCATGGGCAATCCGCTTTGCAGCAAGCCTTGAAGGCGTCATCACCGTACTGTCCGGCATGAGCAATACAGCCCAGATGGAAGACAATCTGTCCTTCATGAAGACTTTCTCTCCTTTGTCGGAAGAAGAAAAAGACACGGTGAAGAAAGCCCAGACCGCTCTGGGCAGCATTCCGCTTATTCCCTGCACCACCTGCAATTACTGCGCAAAGGTCTGCCCCATGGAGATCGGCATCTCCGGTTCCTTTACCGCCATGAATTACCTGACCCTGTACGGCAACAAAGAAGCCGCCCAGGGGCAGGAACAATGGCTGGTTGAGCGGCATGGGAAAAAGCGTGCCGGGGAATGTATCCGATGCGGAAAGTGTGAACAGGTTTGCCCGCAGCATATTGCCATTCGGGATGAACTCGCCCGCGTCAACGCCGAGCTGAACAACTAGAGCAGTTTAACTTTAAAAGTATACCTGGCCAGAATGCTCTATTCTGCCTCGTAGTTTTCTCGCTCCACCGGAGCTCGACGCCGCAAGTGAATTGCGGCTACTCCAGATATGGGGGGCTTCGCGTGGAGCCTCGCCTTGCTCGACTCCATGAGCAATTTCACGTTGAACTTGCTCTAAAGCTTGTTGACACAAAACAGAAAAAGCTTGCTTTTTCGGGGCGCTGCCCCGTGCCCCGTCGGGGGGAAGATATCTCTGCTGTCTTTATCCGTACAGCGCACAAGCTCGCCTACGGCTAAAGCTCCCCCGATCCCGCTCAATATATGGGAAATATGCGAAATAATGCTAACAGGCCCCAGGCTCCAGACCGATAAAAAGTTTTGAAGAAAGGGGGAGGGTAAAGGGAGGGGGAAGGAGACTTTTGTAAAAGTCTCCTTCCCCCTCCCTTTTACTATTTTCTCTTTACCTTACTCGGCGAGCTTGGCTTTAAGGAGTTCAAGGGCTTCATCGATACCAGCAGGATTGCTTCCTCCGGACTGAGCCATATCCGGGCGTCCGCCGCCGGAGCCGCCCACCGGGGCGGAAATGGCCTTGATCAGCTCCGGCGCGGTAAAGCGGGTATGCAGATCCTTGGAGACGTACAGGATAAGCTGCGCCTTGCCGTTGTCTTCAGCAGCCAGGCAGGCCACGCCCGAAGGCAGTTTGGAGCGCACGTCGTCCATGACTTCGCGCAGAGCCTTCATGCCCATGCTCCCCACTTTCGCGGCCAGCAGCTTTATGCCGCCCACCTCAACCACAGCGTCCATGACATTGCCGGAGCCGCCGGATTGGGTCTGCGCCTTTTCCAGATCCTTGCGCAGGGTCTTGACTTCTTTCTGAAGGGCGTCCACGCGGGCCGGCAGCTCGCCGGGACGGGC
>JAEXGX010000184.1 GCA_023450535.1 Pseudomonadota bacterium
GCAAGTGCCTTGCTCAGAGAATCTTCGCGGGCCGCATCATCGCTTTTGGGGGTCAGAGCCACAAGAGTCAGCGCTTCGGGGCGGAGCCATAAATCAATGACTTCCTGCACCTGGGCGCGGCTTACTCCCCGGAGGGCGGCCAGATAGTTGCGCCCGTCAGGGTCGCTCGGAGAATGGAAGGCCAGGTCGCCGTAGAGGTCGGCCATGCCCGCCACACTTTCCTGCGCACGATAGAAGTCGTCTTCAAGATTGAGTTTGGCACGGGCGAAAGCCGCATCGCTGAAGTCGGAAACCTTGAGCTTGCGCAGCAGCGTGCCGAGTTCTTCTGTAAAAGTGTGTACCTTGTCCGCGTCCATCTGGGACATGATCATGAAAACGCCTACCCGGCGCAGGGCCATGGCCGACGCACCCACATCATCCACCACATGGCGGTCGAGCCGTAGAGCGCGGGGCAACAGGGAGGTGTCATCGCCGGAAAGCAGTCTGGCCAGCACGTCGGCGGCGGGGAGCAGGGCGTCGCCTTCGCCGGGCATGGGGAAGAGCACGCTGACCAGCGCCTTGTTCCACGGGCCTTCCACTACCTTGACTTGGGGACCGTGAGCCAGCGAGGCCGGGTCGATGCGATCCGGAACGCGCGAAACATTGTGATTGGCATAGGAACCGAACAGTTGTTCGGCTTCCTTTACGACCTCGTCAGCCTTCACATCCCCGGCCACCATCAGCAGCATATCGCGGGGATCGTACAGACGCTGGATATAGGCCCGGATGCTCGCGGGTGTGGCGGCGCGCAGGGTATCCTCATAACCAATGACCGGGCGCTCGTAGGGCGTGCCTTTGAGTGCCAGAGCGAAGCCTTCATGGAAAAGCCGGGTCCAGGGGCTGTCACCGCGCTGTTTCTTTTCTGCCAGCACCACTTCGCGCTCCGCGTCAAGATCGGCCTGTTTGAGCAGCGGGTCAAAGGCCAGATCCCGCACGGCTTGGATTGCCGTCTTCCATTGCGCGGCGGGCAGGTCGGTCAGATAAATGGTTTCATCAAAGGAGGTCGAGGCGTTGAGATAGCCCCCGGCATTCTCCACATGTTTGTCCACGCCCTTCGGGCCGGTTTTTGAACCTTTGAACACCATGTGCTCAAGCAGATGGCTGATGCCTGCTTCATCGGGCCGTTCCCAGGCGGAACCTGCGTTCACATACAAGCGAACAGAGGCGAGAGGGAAACGGGTATCTTCTTTCACAACAACGGTCAGGCCGTTTTTGAGGTGAAAAATGCGCGGACCGTCAGCGGGGGCAGCATCATTGGGGGCAAGGGAAGTTGCTGGAGTATTGTTCATTTCGGAATTTTTGGCTGTAGCTCCAGACGGAGTCGGAATGAGCAGTGTAGCCACAAGCAGAGATAGCGCCCCGGTACAAAGGCCTTGTTTGCCCCTTTTGAAGAGGGAAAAATGTGTAAAAAACAGGTGAGTCATGCACACTCCTTTGGATCGAATGTATGCGTCGCAAGCGGTCAGTGCCGAAGCGGGAGCTCCGCCGTCCGCCTCAACAGTTTTTTATAGACCTTCCATTAAAGTAACGTCATGTCCATGATTGGCAAGCAGGGAACAAAGCGGCCTGTTTCGGGAGTAAACTTCTTTTTGAAAGGTTTTGTAAAAAAATGACAGGTACCGGAAAGGCGAAAGATTTCATCCCCGCTATACTGCAATCAAAATTTTTTGAGCAACCTTTTTCAGAGAGGAGAAGGCATGAACAGTTTCTGGCTGAAAGCCTGTATGGCAGGTATCGCCGCTCTGGGCATGGCGGGAGCGGCGCAGGCCGTTCCCACCACCTATCCCACCGGAACGGTGAAGTATGATCCTTCCAAGGCATACAACGGGTATCTGCTTATCGGTTATAATCACCCTCGCCTGGTTGATATGAACGGTAATCTGGTCAAAGAATGGAAGGGTTTTGACGGTATGCCGAACAAAGCTCTGCCCGGCGGGCGGGTGATGACCTGCGCAGGATCATGGAAAGACGGCCAACAGGATATTCTTGGTGTGTACGAGTTGGATTTTAATGGCAACAAGCTGTGGGAATTCCGCAACGGCCAACAGGTACCTGAAATTCCCGGCGAACCTTCCAAAGACGGTAAAACCTGGATAGCCCGCCAGCACCATGATTTCCAGCGCAAAGGCACTCCTGTGTATCCGGTGCCCGGGCAGGCCGACGGCAAGGATGGGATCACTCTGATTTTGGCGCATATCAACGAACGCAATGATCGTATCAACAAGAATCACCAGCTGGTGAGTGAAATCTTCTATGAGGTGGACGCTTCCGGCAAGATCCTCTGGCAGTGGAAGGCGTCCGATCATCTGGATGAACTGGGTTTTGAAGAGGCCGCGTTCAATGCTATGCAGCAATATCCTCCGAAAGATAACCCTGTGGCCGCCCGTCATGCCGCTACAACCAAGCCCGGTGGCGGCTATGACTGGCTGCACATCAACTGCCTGAGTTATGTGGGGCCGAACAAATGGTATGATGAAGACCCGGTAAAGTACGCGGCCTTCAATCCTGACAACGTATTGTTCAATAGCCGCGACGCCAATCTGATGGCCATTGTGGATCGCAGGTCCGGCAAAATTGTCTGGCGGCTCGGCCCGGACTTCAAGCCCGGTACGCCCGACGCCAAGGTCGGCCAAATCGTGGGCGCGCACGGTGCGCATATTATTCCCAAAGGGCTGCCCGGCGAAGGCAATTTGTTGTTCTTTGACAATGGTGGTACCGCCGGATACGGCGAACCCAACCCTGCCGCTCCGCTCACTGGTTTTCATAACGTGAAGCGCGATTTTTCCCGCGTGGTGGAATTTAACCCCGTCACCAAGGAAATCGTGTGGGAATACGACTGGTTCAAGAATCACAAGGGTATGTTGGGGCACCATAACTTCAAGTTTTTCAGTCCGTTTGTGAGCTATGCCCAGCGTTTGCCCAATGGTAATACTATGGTTACCGAAGGCGATATGGAGCGAGTGTTTGAACTTACTCCCTCGTATGAAATGGTATGGGAATATATGTCACCGTACGATATGAAGCCGGCTGGTATTCTTTATCGTACCTATCGCGTACCGTATGACTTCTTCCCCCAGCTTCCGAAACCCGAAGAAGTTTCCGTAACACCTCCGGCCAACGGGCTTTTCCAACTGCCCAATGACAAGGGCGAGTATGCCAAGACCGGAGTGCAGGGCGAGGTCGTGAAAGTGAACGCACCCGGGGCGTCCGCCGCAGTGGAGGACGAAGAAGATGATCAGCCGCAGGGTATGCACAGCTACTAGGGGATTTATAGGGTAAATCCCTGTTATATCCGCCCGCAAATTGAGCAACGAATTGCATTCAATTTGCGGGCGCGTCGTTTAATCGCTCCCTGTGGGGCGGTGAAGTTCCAATTCCTTTGAACCTCCGGCGACGGTCCCGAAATGCTGCATAAGGCACAAGATTCGGAGCGCAAAGGCTAACTTCCGTGCGCCTATGAATCTATCAACTTTAGTGGTTTCGGAGTTCGGAACTCGCCAGACAAAAGAACTGCTCAATGTCTGAATCTCCATTTTTCCCGCCGTCAGGGCGCGAGGGGGAGGAGCAGCGTCGCTGTCAGCCCTCCTTCCGGCCGGTTGGCGAGCAATATCTCCGCGCCGTTCTGCCGTGCGATATCCCGTGCGATGGCCAGCCCCAGCCCTGCGCCTCGGCCATGCCGCCGTTCTGTGTTTTCCAGCCGGTAGAACGGCTGGAAAACATCTTTTAGTTTTTCCTCGGGCACGCCGGGGCCATCGTCCTCTATGCGGATGCGGGCGCGTCCGTCTTCCTCGTCAAGAAAAATGGCCGCTGTCCGCCCGTAGTTCAGAGCGTTGGAAACAAGATTTTCCACACAGCGACGGAACGCAGCGGGTTTGATCAGACATTGGACGTCCCGCTCGACAAAAAGCCGCAGACGGCAGTTTGGCCCTTCCAGGCATTCCTTGCCCACAGCCTCGTCATATTCTTCAAAATCCGCCACGAGACTTTCCAGCAGGGCTTTCAGGCTGGTGCGCCGCACAGGTTCCCTGTCCTGTCCGGAACGGGCCAGTTCAATGGCGCTTTCCGCAAGGTTCTGCAGTTCTCCGAGTGCGTCAAAGACCAGATCCGGTCTTTTGAGATCCGGTTCGTTTTCCAATTGAAGGCGCAACCGGGTGATGGGCGTACGCAGATCGTGGGAAAGGCAGGCCAGCAGGCGCATTCGTTCGTCCATAAAATGCCGGATGCGCGCCAGCATGGCCCGCAGTGCCTGGGATGTCTGCACTACCTCACGCGCACCGGAGGAGGACAGTTCGTCCAACGCCTCTTCCGGCAAATGGGGAGGGATCTGCTCTGCTACCCGGGCAAGTTGACGCAAAGGGCGCGTGACCAGGCGGATAATCACCACGGTCAGAACGATCTGCAGCGCAAGTTGAACACTCAGTTCCATAAGGAGGCCGAAAAGGTTTCCATAAACATGGGGAATGGCGCTGTAACTTACCTGCAACCATGCGCCGTCGGAAAAAGGCAGGGCAGCGCGTCCGCGGAAATCGATAAATTCATACGCCCCGGCCAGATCCAGTCCCGGATGAATGTTCCAGCGCGCACCGATACGTTCCACAGAGGTGATAATCCGTTCTTGCAACGAAGAACCGGGGTAGATGAGATCAAACAGCTCACGCAGCCTGCGCCGCAACACAAGACTTTCCGGTGAACCATTCTGTGGGAAGGGGAGGACGCCAGCAGGGACGAGCGAGAGGGTAAAGTTACGGTAGGTGAGCTTATTTAGCGTATGTTCGCGCTCTCCAGGTGATAATTTGTCCAAGAGTTGATAGATAGTGACAGCAAGCCGTGCCCGGTCGCTGGAAATGATAAGCAATTGTTCCTGCGAGCGCATATGGACGCTCCAGAAGAAAACCCCTACCTGAACGAGCAGCAGACTGACAATCAGCAGGGCGATAAGGCGGAGGGTAAGGCTGCTCGGCGTTTTTGTTTCTCCGGAATTTACACGGATCATTCCACTTCCTCTTCCACCTCGGCGGCAAAAAGATAGCCGTCGCCCCGTGCGGTCTTAATCAGGCGAGGTTCCTTGGCATTTTCTCCCAAGCGGGAACGGAGGCGGGAAATCTGCACATCAAGTACACGATCAAAAGGCTCCATGCCCCGCCTCTGGATAGTTTCCAGGAGCGTTTCGCGATCCAGAACTTCATGGGGGTGTTCAAGAAAGACCCGCAGCAGACGGAATTCCGCCGCGCTCAGGTTGCCTGCAAGGCCGGAAGGATCGATGAGTAAACGGGTGCGCGGCTCCATCGTCCATCCGGCGAAACGGTACGCTGTCACCTGACGGGGGGGAGGGGACGCGGAAGGCGCGCCCAGATCCTCCATACGGCGGAGCAGGGTACGGATACGGGCCAGCAGCTCGCGGGAGGAAAAGGGTTTGACCAGATAATCATCCGCGCCGATTTCCAGCCCCACCACGCGATCCGTCAGCTCCCCCAGCGCGCTGAGAAAAATAATGGGTGCGGAAGAAGTGGCGCGCAAGCGGCGACAGAAGCTCAGGCCGTCCTCGCCGGGCAACATGATGTCGAGCAGCAGCAGTGCACAGGATGCACTTTCCAGCGCCGCTTCCACGGAGGAAACATCTGAAAAGGCCCGAACTTCATATCCGTGGGATTCCAGATAGGAGGCAATCTGTTCGCGCAGTACATCGTCATCATCAACGACAAATATGGTGTCATGTTCCTGCATGGTGCATCCGGTAAACGGAAAGGGATAGATGATTGAGGTTGCTGATAACGTCAGCAGCCTCGAAAATTGCGAGCAGGTCGCGGCTTCGCAGCGACGTAAGCGACTGATTCTTTATGTCAAGTTGCTTTGCGGTTTAGACGGCGCAAACTCCGCGAAGCGGGGATTGTCATCAGTCTGATGATTTTTTTCATAGCATCGTGACGCGACGCGGTCAAAACCCACGCAACAGCGCGAGCAGATGCGGATTTTCCCTATCTTGCCTTGTCTGTCATTTTTTTGATATCTTCTACACAAAATAACGATTATCCGCGCTTTGCCCCTGCTCCGGCATTCATGGCGCGTTTATTTCCGGAGTCTTTATGTTACATAGGTCCGGCGGCAAAACCGCTTTGTTTTTGTCCTGTCTGGCGTTGCTGACCTCCCTGACGTTGGGAGGAGCGTTTGAATGTGCCTTTGCCACTCCGCATATCACTGATTTTACTCTCGGCATGAGCAAGGAAGACTTGGGATCGCGCGAGGCGGCGGTGTGCGACGAAAAATTCCCGCACATCCTGTGTGGGGAAGTCGGCTTTGGCGGGAAAAACTGGCAGGGAAGCTTTCATATCAAAGATGGTGCTCTTGATTCCATCACCCTGACGGCTCCGTTGGCCGACGCCTCGCTTGAGGCCGCGATGCAGGGCTTCAAAGAATCTCCTTATGTGCTGTATGCCGCGCTTTCCGAGGATTTGGAGTTCAATTTTATCAAGCGTGCTGCGCACGGCGAAAGCCCGGAAAGCATAGATACTGCATTTGCCGCGTTTCTCGGTGAGCTGAAAACCGGGCCACGTGATTTTGTGGCCTATTTTTATACTGAACCTCTGGTATACGATGCGGCGATCAAGGCTGAAAAAGCGGGCGGCCGAACAGAGACTCCTGGTGTGGCCTGCTGTCTTACGC
>JAEXGX010000277.1 GCA_023450535.1 Pseudomonadota bacterium
GTACCTGCCCGCCGGACCTGTGGCCCGCGGTGGAAGCGCTCGGCGCGCGGACGCTGGGGGAGGCACGCCCCGGAAATCTGACGCTCAACGGAACGCCGTGGGCAGCCTCCGGTTTTGATCATTTTGCTTGAAGGCCGTTGGTCTGGAGGAGCAGCGCCCCTTCAGATCTCCTTGTAAGGGCGGAGTCGGCCTGACAGGGCATGAAGCCCCTTGCCCCCCGATTATGATACTATGTAATAATTATGGGGGTCCGGGGGATATTATCTCCCCTGGTCAGCATCATTTTTGACGCAGCGTTCACAACGAACAACAATGGCTTGTACCTGAAGCAGGGCGTCAAGGTATGCCTGTGCAAAGGCATCGTCGTCCTGTATGAGATCGAGCCTGCTATCTGCCTCCAGCACCATCCTGATTCTGACGAGGCAACACAGGTAATACCCCGCCGCCCGCAAGGGGAAACGTTCCTGAAACGCAGCAAACGCTTCCTGCAGCAAAGAAAAATCCGCACTGCCAGTCAGGGTGGCGGCAATGGGAACCGGGGCCGGCTCAGATCCGGGCACGGACATACAGCAGGCTGAACGCGGTTCAGATTGCGGTATGTCGGGAAAAAAGCGGACGATATCGTCGAGCAAGTGCTGGTTTTCTTCCGCATCCAGCACGTCTTCCAGTTTGCCCAGAAGCGTTAGCAACGGTGAAAGAGGTTCTGTGGAGGCTGTTTTCCCCTTTTTTGGGGAAAAGGTTTTGGACATGCTGTGCTCCCTTGAAGCCAGGGTGCAACATACCCGATATGGGTATGCCGGGAGCCTACAACCGCCCCACACGCGACGGCGGGCATATTCCCTGCAAGCAGGTGTTATATTAGCCGCACTCCCGGCAACATGACCAGACCCCCACGCGCAAACGCGCATGGGCTGGTATGCTGCCGGGAGACAAAAGAGCCTCCGGCGTGTGGTGCATACTTTAAACAAGTAGTGTTGTAGGCACTACGGGCATGAGCAAAGGGGATTTGACGGAAAAAGTCAAGAAACGAGACAGGGCGCATGATAAAACATGCGCCCTGTCTATTGAAGGTTTTCTGAAATTAAAAAATCAGATTTTGGGATCTATTTTGTGTTATTTAATAAAAAATGGGGGAAATGAATCTTTCAAAGTACGCAATATACGCAATATAAGATCTGATAAATATAAACTTATTTGTATTAGTTAGATTGTCATGTTATCTAGTTGCATACAAAATACTCTTCTATCGTATATAAAATATCATAATAGAATAACTGATGGTACTATCCTGTCTGGATGAAACGGTATTTGGCTTTGCCCGCATCACCGCCCACATGTTAGCTTCAATCTTTCTTCTTTTTCTTTGGGAAGAGGAAACTGACTTCCTTTTCAAGGGGGGGGACTTTGGGTACACTTTTTCCCAAGGCCAAAATAAGGTTATACATTCCTGTGTAGGGATTATCTTCAAAACCATGTTCTGATGTTTGGGTATGCGCCGCCAGTTCCTGGGCGCGCTGATAGGCATCCGGCAACGAGTTGTATAGTTGGTCAAAAATTGTAGGATCGCTTTTATCGTACTTTCCCAACATTTTTTTTAACTCGTGCCTTAGCTTCTCCCGACCTATGGCGGCTTTTTGTTGGCGTAGATGCAACAAGAGCCATAATTCAAAGGATTCGTTGCTGAAGGCTATGTGAATATTGCGCTTGCGAGCAAGCAGAAAGGCTTCTTTCAAGCGGTCAAGATTAAAAGAGTCCCGATCGAAAAGAGCCCATTTTTCATCATAACATTCTGTATTTCCCTGTTCTTCTACTTTTTTTGTTACGCCAAGCGGATCTCCTGCTGCGCCCATAATGACCACATTAGCCGTGATGCGCCAACGACGCGTCAGATTCTCCAAATAGTTGGGCTCAGATTTTTTACCTTCACATACAATAAGGAAACGGCGGCGCTGTTTCAGAAAGTTAAAGCGGCGGCCACCCTGTTCCAGGTTCAACCCCAATGAGGCAATGTAGTTCCGTCGTTGCTGGTTATCTACGGCCTTCCGTTTTTTTTCTTCTCGTTTCTCGTGAGGACGACGCCCCTTAGTTGGCATGAGATTTTCCTTTGCTCCGACTGGCATTTTTGGGGCTATCCGTGGCGGACATGTCTTGTGGAGTTATTTTTCCCTGCGCCATATTCAATATATTTTCAACTGTTTCGATTCCTTGTAGTAAATGGGTATTGCCGAGTAATGGAATGCCACCAAAACGGCCTTCCAGATAGCTATGAGTTAGGCTAAAATCAGACTGCGTACCCTCAAAATCCGAAGCACTTTGCAGAAAGGATTGCCCCGCACTGTTCTTTTCCACAATCCATAATTCATCCCGACGCACGACTTCCTGGGAAAAAATAACCGGGCAATGAGAGGTACAGATCAACTGCGCCCGGCTATTTTTCACAGAGGTAAAAAATTTCAACAGACCGATCACCAGCAAAGGGTGCAGGCCTGTTTCCAGTTCGTCGCACAGGATGATGCCATCATTGCGCAGCGCTAGACATATGCGATAGATATGGCGGAGAAATATCCGGGTGCCCTGCGATTCCTCATCTTCCGGGAGTACGCAATCAGAGGCGTCGAGTGTTTTATCCTGCGTGGAATGACGAAAGAACGCTTTTTTTTCGTGCTGCTCGACTGCATATTTTCGCAACACTTCCATAGCTCCGCGCAGATCCTCCGGCATCTCTTTCGGAAGGGTGAGTTCCCCCTGTTCCTGCTCTTCTTGGCTTTTCACTTGTTCAATGCCGATGTCGGCGAAACGCAGCAGTGCGGAAAATACGGGAAGAAATTCCGCGTGCTCTACCATTTCTCCCAGGGATAAGGACGAAAAATTGGGCACATAGGCCGCAAAAAATTCCATAGCAATCTGACATACGGGTACTTTGAGTTCCGCGCCTACCGTCAATAGCAGACTAAACGGCGCGAGATGTTCTCTCGCAGCCCGTAGTTTTTTTCCTGCCTCTTGTCCGTACTCGACAGAATCCGCATCATGACGCATGAAGATAAGGGATTCGTCTTCCGGTTTACCCGAATACAGCCATTCTTCCTGAATACCAGAGGCGTTGTAGGTGAAACCATAGCGAAAGAAGTGTCCATCCGATTCAAATATCGTCTGAAGTAGGGTGGGGCAAGTACGGCTTGCATTGGAAAAATGAAATGGAGCGAACGGAGGAAGCTCGATGTTTTCCTGAGACACCCGGGCAATTCCTTGTTTGGTCACCATTGTTATCATCAGAGAAAGTGCCTGAAGCAGGTTGGATTTTCCCGAACCGTTAGGACCAAATAAAATCCCCAGCTTGTTGACCTGTAGCCCTTTTTCAGAAGATGTGAGAGGAATACAATGTTCTGGTAGTTCTGTCTTTTTTGTAGATAACATGCTGAATTTTATTGAATCTTTAAAAGATTTGAAATTTTTAACGGCGAATTCAATAAGCATGATGAGCCTTCTTTTTCTATTTTTTACAAAAATATCCTCGTTTTTTATAGCATGCAAGGAGCGATAAGCGCATAAGTTAAACAGTTTGGAGGGGCTATGCCCCTCCAAAAATGATGACAAATCCCGCTTCGTGGAATTTGCATTGTCTAAGCCGCTATGCGGCTAAGGAAAATGCCCCTCCATTATTAACGATTCCTGATTTCAGCGTTTAAACGTCAGCCCGTCGGCTTCAAAAGGGAGATAGCGGGGCTGCTCGCTCTGCGGGTCGCCGTAGTACGCCATCCAGTACGGGCGGAAAAAGCTTTCGCATTCCACTTCTCCGAAGCGCGGCAGGTTGCGGCACAGGCGCATGACAATGCGTTGCGCAAAGCTTTTTGCGCTTTCGCAGGCTTCGGCCTCGTCCATTTCAAATTTTCCGTTCTGAAAATGGACGCCTTCCACCGGCGCAAGGGTGAATTCCGTATCTTTCATGGCGCACTTGCCGTACAGGGCGTTGACGGCCACGGACATGACGCCGCCGGTATCGTGCTTGCGGAAGGGAAACTTGCGCGCCTCCACGCTGTAAGGCAGGCGCACGAGGAAAAATCTGACATATTCCAGCCGGACCTCGGTCAGCGGGGCGCGCACGAAGAGCTTGCCCAGCAGGCCGCCCTTGCCGCGCGCGGTGCGCAGGATGTCGTCTTTGGCAAGGGTGAGCGCTGTGGCCGTCATGTTCATAAAGACTCCTGAAAAAATTAAAGGTTCCGCCCTTCGGATATTCTGAAGGGCGGAAGCGGACGTATCAGCGGTGCTGCCGGAAGAAGTCGCGGATGGCGAGGCAGGTCAAGGTAGTGCAGACGCAGGCCACGATGACGGGCAGGATGTAACCGAGCGCCGAGACGCCGTTGACGAGGCCGTACACAAGGACCACGGCTTCAAGGATAATGGCGATCACAAACCTGAGATCGGCGGATGTATTCCGTTCCATAAAGAACTCCTTAGCATTCGTTGACGGGTTCGGCGTTGCGGTCAATGGGCTTGCCGATCATGTTCCCGACGAGAAAGAGGATAAAGGATGTGGGCAAGGCCACCAGCATGGGCTTGAGTCCGAAGGGGTTGCCCAGGCTCTGCCAGAGCAGGGTCATGCCCATGCCGCCCAGCATGCTGAGGAAGCCGCCCGTGACGGTGAGCCGCCACTTCCAGAACAGGCCGCCGAGCACGGGCACGAAGGCCGAAGCCAGATAAAGCCCCCCAAGGAAAATGACCGCGTCCAGCACGGCAGAGAACTGGAAGGCCAGCAGGCAGCCGGAAAGCCCGATACCGACCATGAAGATTCTGGTCAGGCGGATTTGTTCGCGGTCGGTCATGCAGGGCCGGAACATGGGCTTGATCAGGTCGCAGGTGAGTGTAGTCGCGCCCACCAGGAAGAAGGAACTCATGGTGGACATAATCACTGCGAGAATAGAGCAGATCCACAACCCGGTCAGGAAGGGGGGCATGGAGTTGATGGCCATGGTCAGGAAGGCCTTGCTTCCCTGAAGATCGGGATACAGAGCGCGGGCGCCGAGGCCGAGCATGGTCATGACGGTATCAAAGGCCATCCAGATCAGAAGGCAGGTGAGATAGGCGCGCTTGGCGGTCTTGGCGCTGTTGGACGCGCCGAAACGCTGGTAGGCCGCAGGATCGGCGTAAACCTGGAAGCCCAGCAGGAAGAACACCAGGAGCTGGCTGAAAGGCAAGCCGCCGGTAGGCGAAAAGTGCTGTGCGGGCAGGGCGGCCTGCAAGCCTTCAAAACCGCCCACGGCGCTCCACACGTCCGGCAGGAGCAGAAGCGTAAGGCTGGTCATGAGGAAGAACTGAAGCACGTCGGTCATGACCACTGACCACAGCCCCCCAAACATGGAGTAGCAGATCACCACGCCGACGATCACCGCGCCGATGACCCAGTTGGGCAGGCCGGTCACGGTATTGCCCATGATGCCTACGGAAACGATATCCATCAGGCGACTGGAATAACACACGATGAGAATCGCGCCCAGAATGGCCACAGGGCGGGCGTACAGCCTGCCGAGCAGGGCGGGGATGGTGTTCTCTTTGACGCCGCGAACGCGCGGGGCTACCCACAGAGCCAGGGGAATACGCCCGAGGTGGGCTGGCACGCACCATACCACAAAAGCGGCGATGCCCGCGTTAAAAGCCAGTTCCGCCGTGCCAAACACCGCGCCGGAGCCGTACCATGTGGCCGCGAGGGTGGCCACTACCATGGGGTAGGACAGGGCGCGCCCTGCCATGAGGTAATCCTCGGAGTTTTTGACCTTGCGGGAGACGTACCATCCCACCAGAATCATGCCGCTCAGGTACATGAAGATGGCCAGCCAGTCGAAACCTGTCCAGTTGACAACGACATCCTGCATAATTGGGCTCCTGGTATTGAGATTAACTATTGTGTTTTAGAGCAGTTCGATGCCGAAATGCTCTAATGATAGCGGCGGGCGATGGCGGAAAGTCTGCCGGAACGGACAAGATCATAGGCTTTGCGGATATCGATACTCACCACGCGATCCTGATCGACAAACGGGATAGTCTCGCGAATGGCCGCATAGGCTTCGGAAGTGGCTTTGCCCAGCGGGGCCATGTTCCTGAGATCGATGGCCTGAGCCGCATGGTAGGCCTGCATGCCCAGCATGTAGCGCAGGTTGTCCAGCATTTTCGCCGTCTTGGTGACAATAAGCGGGGCATTGGTGGCGTGATCTTCCACATCGCCGGAAACGGAGAGGTAATCGACGTTGACCGGGTTGGAGAGAAGCCGGTTTTCAGCATCAAGCGCGGTGTAGGTTTTCTGGTTGGTGGTATACGCCATGACACTGGTGCCGTCGGGGCTGAGAAAGCGGGGCAGACGGCTGAAATACGGCGTGTCGAGCTTGATAATCTGGTAGCAGATATTGCGTGAAACATGGCAGAGAGCCTGACCCAGCAGTTCAAAACCCAGAGCCAGAGAGGTGGCGTCGTAATTGGAGCAGGAAAGTATTCTGCGCTGTTCGGCAACGACGCAGGGGTTGTCGTCGCTGGAGTTGATGTGGCCGGTAAGATGCGGGATGACGTAATCGAGCGCGTCCCGAACTGCGCCGTTGACATGGCAGGCGGAGCGGTAGCAAAGCGGGTCCTGCATGGTGACCGTGACGCCGGGCTGCCAGAGGAAACTCCCTTCCAGATACCTGCGGACTCTTGCAGCAGTCTGCATGGGGCCGGGCACAGGGCGGGCGAGATGGCAGGCTTCATCAAGTGGTGAGGTGTTGCCGCCGAAACCTTCCAGGCTCAGGGCGTAGAGCAGATCACACATATCCATGAATTCTATGGTGTCTTCCACCAGCAGGGAGCCGAGTCCGGCAAAGAGAGCGCTGGTATTGACGATGGCGAGGCCGTCTTTACAGCCCAGCGTGACAGGTTTGAGCCCTGCCTTGTCCAGAGCTTCCGAAGCGGGCATGCGCACGCCCTGGAAGTCAATTTCGCCTTCGCCCTGTACAGCAAGGCCGATATGGGCCATGACCACGAGGTCAGACTCTCCTATGGAACCTCTTTTGGGCAGGACCGGGTGGAGGCGCAGATTCAGAAAGTCGCGGTACATGTGTATGAGTTCAGGGGAAGCGCCTGTGTGGTTCGTGAGAAAGCAGTTCAGACGGACGGCGAGTATCGCGCGGACTTCTTCCTCGGAAGCTTCGGGGGGGACGGCGGCGCTATGGGAGTTTATCAGCATATGATTGAAACGTCCGAGGCCTTCTTCGCTGATGTCCCAGTCCTTGTTCATGCCCACACCGGTATTGAAGCCGTAAATGCGGGGAAGCGCCCGATCTTTCGCCATTTCCAGAATGAGCTTTCTGGTTGCGACGATATCGGCTTCGGCTTGGGCGGAGATTTCGACTCTGGCGTATTCACGGGCGATTTGCGCGACTTGGGCAGTCGTCAGTTCCTTGCCGGAAAGAATGATGGTTTCTTGAGGCATGCTGCAAAGCTCCAAGTTGAAGGTGGTATGGAGTTGAGACGGCCTGTCTGGAGGCCGTTTCCGTCATAATTTATGGTTGATGCTCCGACGGGCGAAACATAAGTGCGGCTACCAGACTGATCGATGCAAAGACGAGATAAACGAGAAAGGCATGGGCATAGGCTTGTTCGGGACCGAGGGCGGAAAATTTTTCGAGCAGCCCCCCGATGACTGCCTGTAGACATGCGGTGCATCCGAAAATGGAAAAACTGAGCATGGAGGTGGAAAGCCCCAGCACCGAAGGCGGCACGTTTTCGCGCGCGGCGGCGAAAAGTACGGAGGCCGTGGCGTTACCCGCGACGCAGATGCCGCCGAACTGGAGCCACAGCGCCCACAGAGGAAGCGGCGCGGAAGAAAGGCAGAGGCTGAGGGAACTGCCGAGCGCGCATATGGAGCCAATGATCAGTACCGCCTTACGTGAATTCAGGCGATCGGAAAGCCAGGCTCCTGCGGGGGTGCCGAGAATGAGACTCAGCGCTCCGAGGGAAAGCAGCGCCCCGACCGATTCGGCGGAAAGCCCGTGAACCCTGCGGTAGTAATCTCCGGCCCATAATCCGGCAAAGGAGAAGAACAAAGAGGCTCCGGTCAGGTACCACAGAACGATGAGACAGTACTGATGCGAAGAAAACAGGATGCGGAACGCCCGCAGACTGTTCGTCAGCGAAGTTGAGAATTCCGGGGCGCGCTCGTTCCGGTCATCGGCTGACACGCCTGGGGTTTGCGTACAGCCTGATTGAGTATGAGCGGAGCGCTGCATGGAGGAGAGACCCAGCGCCCGGCGTTGCTCGGGAGATGGCGCGTCCTTTACCAGAAACCAGAGCAGCGCGCCCCAGAAAAGCGAGAATACGGCAATGACCCAGAAGGCCTGACGCCAGCCGAAGATGTCGTTCAACGCGGCCAGGGGCGCGGCGGCGAAAAAGGTACCCAGACCTCCCACCGCCATAAAAATGGATACCAGACGGGCGTATATCCCGGCGCGGAACCAGTTGCTCATAATTTTGAAGGATGCCGTAGTCACCACCGCCATGCCCACGCCAACCAGGGCGCGCCCGGCAAGCGCCGCGCCGAGACTTGTGGCCGAGGCAAAGAGAATGCCCCCCACGCCCCCCAGGCCGAAGAGCAGAAGCATGGTCCGGCGCGGCCCCCAGTTGTCCACCAGCAGCCCGGCGGGGATCTGCGTGGCCGCATAGGCATACAGAAAGGCTGAACCCAACCAGCCGGTCATGGACGGCGTCAATTCCAGATCTTCCGCCAGAGACGGCATGATCGCGCCAAGACTGAGGCGCTGGAAGAAGACAAGGAAATACGCTCCGCACAGTGTGGCGAACAGCAGGCAGGCATAGGTGAAAGGGCGCACGCGCATGATAGTTTCCAACGTCTCGAGAGACGAGACTGATTAATTTTTCACATGCATGAAGGGGAGCGGGGCGGAAACCCCGCCCCGTATCAGTATTGGACGTTGGGGCGGGAGAATTTTACCTATAGCGCAGGGTTTGGCCGATACCGAGTTTCGCCGCCTTTTCCAGCATGGCGTGGCCAAGGGCGATGTCATTGGTGCTCAGGCCGCGATGCCAGAAGAGGATGGTCTCTTCGTCGTTTTCACGGCCGGGTTTAAGTCCTGCCACAATCTGTCCCAGTTCGGCGTGCAGGTTCTCTTCTGTGAGTTTGTCCGCTTCCACATGGGGGCGTAGTGCACCGTAGGGCAATCCTTTGCGGCACTGTCCCCAATCATCCACCACCATCTTGTCCATAATGTCGGTGAGGGAAATCTCTACAGCGCTCATGGTGCCGTAAGGCACGACAAACGCACCCTTTTTGATCCATTCGGTCTTGAGCATGGGCTTGGGTTCGGGCAGGCGCGTGGCTTCTACCACAATGTCCGCACCCGTCACGCACTCCTCCCAACTGTCCACTACGCGCACGGGCTTGCCTAGATCGTCGGAGAGGCGCTTGCCAAAGGCATCGCGGCTTTCCTGGCGGCGGGAATGCACCCGGATTTCGTCAAAATGGAACAGGGAATCAAGCAGACGTACATTCCAGTATGAGGTCCCGCGGGAACCTACGTGGCCAAGAATGCGGGAGTTCTTGCGGGCCATGTATTTTGCGCCCAGGGCCGTGACCGCGCCGGTACGCATGTCGGTGATGGAAGTCGCGTCGAGAATGGCCTTGACCATGCCGGTTTCCGGGTCAAACAGGTTCATCACTGCCATTTCCGACGGCAGGTCGTGTTTGTAGTTGTCTACATAGTCGCCGACGATTTTGACCCCTGCCACATGCAAAGGCTGGATATAGCCGCGCAGTACATTGAAATGGCCCTTGGCGGAATCCTCGGGCACAAGGTGCACACGAGGTTCAATACGAGTCTGGCCGAGGCCCTGAGCTCGTAAACTCTCTTCCACAGCGGCGAGAATTTCCGCATCGCTCATGTTCAGTTCAGCGATATCAGGGCCGTTGAGATAGGTGAGGTAACTTTCCTGCATGATGGACTCCGTATGTTCCGGTTACAAAGGTAAATTTTAAGCGGGGCAAGGGTATGCAAGGCGCAGCGCGGCGGCTTCCTGATCCGCCAGGACTGCGTAGTCGGAAGGAGAGGGAAAGACAAAACCGTTCAGGCACAGCGCTTGGCGCATGTCTTCCTGCCCGGCGGAATATTGAGTAGACGCGCTCCACTCTGCCAGCGCGTTGCGCAGCGCCCGGGCAGCTCCGGGGTCGAGTGTGGGCGCGGCCGCCAGAAAAGGCATGGGAGTGAGGGGAGACATGCCCAGAACCGTCAATTCCTTTCCCAGTTCCGGATACTCCTGCGTGAGCAGGCGGTGGTAATAGCTGTCCAGCGGAATAACATCCACGCGGGATTCCCACAGGGCGCGCATGCAGTCGGCGGGTGTTTCGAGTTCAAGGGTTTCCGCGTACAGGGCGCATCCCCTGGCATAGGGGGCCAGAAGAAAGCGCAGAGCGTTGTAGCCGGACTGCGAGTGCGCAGGCATGCGCCCCAGCCTGTGGCCGAAGCTGTGCTCAATCCGGGTCCATCCGCTGGAAACACGGGCCAGAAGCAGGGTGCGGTAAGCGGCCTGTTCTCCTCCCTCTCCGGTGAGGGGTGCGCCGATAATCTGATGCCGCGCCCCAGCCTGTACATAGGGACGCCCGCATAGAAAGGCCATGCCCAGATCCGGGCGTGCCCAAAGCTCTTCAAGCTGGGCAGGGGCTTCCCAATCAAGTGTGCGCAGAGAAATCCCTGACCTTGTTCCGATTTCGCGGAACAGATCGCGCCATGCCTGCGCGCATTGTGGCGTGGCATTGTACAGGCGAGAGCAGGCAATAAAGGTGGACATTGCGTGATTCCAAAATGCTAAGGTGCTATTTGTTCTGAAAAGCACGAACTAAAGGCTCTTTCGATTCTATAGAAATCGAAAAAACTCCTAAATCGCAGTAGGTTGGATTCGTAATAGCATGCTAAAAATTTTTTTGTCAAAATAAATATTGATAAAATTAATTGATATATGTATCGGAGCTTTCGATAATTGTCATTAATGCGCCGTCATCACGGGCCTTTTTATTCTGATTTCCAAACGAAACGTTGTGGCCTGTTCCCGGATGATTCCCTCAAGGAGACAGGGAAAAGGAAGGATAAGCGAGATGTCTCCGAAGAGAGGGCGGAGCATGTGGCTCCGGGTATCTACACCGGCTGGTTCTGATGGGTCAGGCGAGGCAGGGGTAGGCGAGGCGTAGCGCCGTGGCCTCCTGCTCTGCCAGGACAGCGTAGTCGGATGGGGAGGGAAAGGCGAAGCCACGCAGACACAGGGCTTCAGGCAGATTGTCGTGCGCGGCGTTGTTATTCCATTCCTCCAGTGCACACCGAAGGGCGCGGGCCGCGCCGGGGTCGATATCCGGTGCGCTGGTCAGAACCGGCATGGGCGTCCAGGGGGATACGGCGAGAATGGTCAGTTCTTCTTTCAGATTCTGGTACTCGACGCAGAGCAGACTGTGGTAGTAACTGTCCAGAGGGATAACGTCCACGCGGGATTCCTGCAGAGCGCGGATGCAGTCAAGGGGCGTCGCAAGCTCGACGCTTTCCGAGTACAGCGCGCTGCCCCGGGCATATGGGGCCAGCAGAAATCGCGGGGCGTTGTAACCGGACTGCGAATGTGCGGCCATGTGCCCCAGCCTGTGACCGAAGCTGTCTTCAATACGCTTCCATCCGCTGGAGGCGCGGGCCAGCAGCAGGGAGCGGTATACGGCTTTCTTGCCCTGCTCTTTGCTCTCTCCGGTGAGCGGCGCGCCGATGATTCTGTGACGCGCTCCGGCCTGGACATAGGGGCGGCCGCACTGGAATACCAGCCCCATATCGGGGCGAGCCCAAAGTTCGTCAAGCGGGGCGGGCGCGGCCCAGTCTTCCACATACAGGGAAATGCCGGACAAGTTGCTGACTTCATGGAATATGTCGCGCCAGGCCTGCGCACAGCGCGGTGTGGCGTTGTACAGGCGGGAACAGGCAAGCAGTTTGAGCATGGCGTGAATCCTGAATTGGTGTGATTTGTGTTGAG
>JAEXGX010000325.1 GCA_023450535.1 Pseudomonadota bacterium
ATCCGAAAGGAAGCAACGGTAACGGTTGTTGCCGGGTGTCCGGTTCCCAAAAGGCGCAAGAAATTCTTGCGCCTTTTTCTTTATCAGGTGCAGCCTTCCCATGAAGGCTGCCTTCCCAAACACAGGACTATCATCATGCGCAGTCACAACATGACGAAAGGGCTGGAAAAAGCTCCTCACCGCTCGCTTCTGCACGCCCTGGGTCTGACCCGAATTGAGATGGAACGCCCCCTTATCGGCGTAGTCAACGCCGCCAACGAGGTTGTACCGGGGCATATGCATCTCGACCGTATTGCCGAAGCCGTCAAGGCAGGCGTCCGCGCCGCAGGCGGCACTCCGATGGAAGTGCCCGCCATTGCGGTATGTGATGGTCTGGCCATGAACCACGAAGGCATGCGCTTTTCACTGCCCTCGCGGGAAATTATTGCTGATTCCGTAGAAATTATGGCCACGGCCCATCCTTTTGACGGTCTCGTGCTCATCCCCAACTGCGACAAATGCGTGCCGGGCATGCTCATGGCCGCACTGCGCCTGAACATTCCCACTATTGTCGTCAGCGGCGGCCCCATGTTGGCAGGCGATAATAACACCGATCTTAACAGTGTTTTTGAAGCCGTGGGCAAACTGCGCGCGGGCCTTATCGACGAGGCTGAACTGCGCAAGGTGGAAGAAAGCGCCTGCCCCGGCTGCGGCTCCTGTTCCGGCATGTTCACGGCAAACACCATGAACTGCCTCTCCGAAGCCATTGGCCTCGCCCTGCCGGGCAACGGCACCATTCCCGCCATCTCTTCCGCGCGCATCCGCCTGGCCAAAGAAGCCGGAATGCAAATTCTGGAACTGATCAAGCGCAACCTGCGCCCCCGGCAAATCGTCACGGAAAAGGCTGTACGCAATGCTGTGGCCTGCGACATGGCGCTGGGCGGCAGTACCAACACCGTACTGCACCTGCCCGCCGTGTTTGCAGAGGCTGGGCTTTCACTCACTCTGGATATTTTTGATGAAGTAAGCCGCACCACGCCCAACCTGTGCAAGCTTGCTCCGGCAGGACACCATCACATCGAGGATCTGCACCGTGCAGGCGGCATCCCCGCCGTTATGGCCGAACTGCTGCGCAAAGGGCACATTGACGGTTCCCCGCTCACTGTAACCGGGCATACTCAGGCAGAAAATATTGCGGAGCTCAATGCCCGCATCATGGATGAAAGCGTCATCCACACTCTGGAACACCCCTATTCCTATGAAGGAGGCATCGCCATTCTGCACGGTAACCTTGCCCCCCAAGGCGCAGTGGTCAAACAAAGCGCCGTTGCTCCCGAAATGAAGCAACGCGAAGCCGTGGCCCGGGTATTTGAATGCGAGGAAGACGCCATGCACGCCATTCTGGACGGAAAAATCAAGCCCGGTGATGTAGTGGTGATCCGCTATGAAGGCCCGCGCGGCGGCCCCGGTATGCGCGAAATGCTCAGCCCCACGTCAGCCATTGCCGGTATGGGACTGGACAAGGATGTGGCTCTGATTACCGATGGGCGCTTCAGCGGAGCTACCCGTGGGGCTGCCATCGGACATATTTCTCCGGAAGCGGCCGATGGCGGCCCCATCGCCCTGGTGGCAGAAGGCGATATCATCCGTATTGATATTCCGGCCAGAACGCTTGAGCTTATGGTAGACGAGGCCACCCTGGAAAAACGACGCGCGATGCTGCGCCCCTATACCCCAAAAACATCATCGCCCTTCCTCCGGCGTTACGCCAAACTGGTCAGCTCCGCCGCCTCGGGCGCGGTTTTTTCTCAAAACAATTAGCGCTAGCTGAACGACCGGACTTCACGCTCCAGACAGCAGTGATGACAAAACCCGCATATGCGGGTTTTGTCATCACTAACGGCGACCGGGTGGAAACACACGAAAATCGCTCGCTTTATAATACAGTAACGCCGTGACCTGCTCGCTTTTTTCGGGCTGCTGATTTTCAGCGGCAAAAAGCGGCTGGACTGTACAGTCCAGCCGCTTTATTCATGCCGTCTCACAAGCGGCACAGTTTTTCAGACATTTCCTTTGAGCTGAAAGCTCCGGATAACCAAGCATAAAACAGGTGCAAGCGAATTGTCTTACACCTGTCTTGCTCAAAATCTTCTAAAGAGTCTTGTTGGGCTTTTCTTCCTTACAGGGCGCGAGTTCAAAGCCCAAAGAGTTAGCCATAAATTCCAGAGGTTTCAAATCGCCGGTCTGCGTCATGATCTGCAGCAAAGTTTCCGCGCCGAGCTTGGCACCGGTATCATACGGATTTACTTCGCGCAGGAGAGTGGAGTAAGGTTTGCCAATCGACTTGGCCAGATCCTTGGCGGGAACAGGATTGTCAAGCACCAGTTCGTGAAGGATGGACGCGAATTCAGAAACCATAGTGTTTTCCTCTTTTCCGGGGTAAATTTTCCCCGGTTCTTGTGCGGAATCTCCTGGCAGGGAGTTTCCGCCCGTTCCGCCATGACGTGGAAGACAAGTCTTCACCCCAAACACGTCATGGCTTTTTTATAAAAACATTTCACAGCTTATAATATTGGTCAATAACGTGAAAATAAAAAATAATATACTTCCCGTCATTCTTTTCAGCTATAAAATGTTTTGAACACTCAGTCACAGTCTCTATAAAAACTCTAAACAGTTTTTATAATATCATTTTTTTCTATCCCTTTTTCTTCAAACATGCTAGGTTTCAAAAAACAGCTTCCGATAAAGCTCTTTACCGAGACCTTGCATGCGGCGACATAAAACGCTACCGCATGTTACATTACCGGAGCCCCCTAAACATGAAGAAGAACACCAATCACATCATACAGCTTACCTTCTGCAGTTTGCTGGCCATATGCCTGCTCACCATCACAGGGTGTGCCTCAAAACGCTATGGAGCCCTCTCTTCCGAAGCCTCGGGCCTCACATCCTCCCGACTTGGGATGAACGTTGTGCGTACGGCCTCCACGCAATTAGGCAAACCATATCGCCTCGGAGGAGACTCGCCCCGTGGCGGATTTGATTGTTCCGGCCTGATTTACTGGTCGTTCCGGCAGAACGGAATCACCGTACCGCGTGTTACCAGCAGCCAAGCCCAAGTAGGGTCCAAGGTGGCAATTAACAGTCTCCAACCGGGAGACATCGTTGTATTCCGTACGAAAAACGCTCCGAACGGTCTGCATACCGGCATCTATGTCGGAAGCGGGCGCTTTATTCACAGCCCCAATTCGCGCAGCAAGGTGCGCGTGGACGACCTGTCCACCTCAGCGTATTGGAGGAAACGCCTTCTCATGGGGCGTCGGTTGTCACTACGGTGACATTCCCATGCGGCCGGATAAACGATCCGGATTACCCCATCCACTTCTTCCACGGGTTCCTCTCTGCCTACCTAAAAATTTTCCGGCAGTGGAACCTCACGTGAGAAAAATACGAAGCGAGTCGAGACGAATTTATGCCATGGTCACAAGTTCGACCTGATCCCGCATGCTCCCTGTGAAAATTATCTATATAGATATTTATCACAGAACGTCAACCCATTTCGTAAAATCAGGTATAGCCCAACTCATACCCTGCGTCTATTATAACTAAATCATTACATAGATTTTTTTGCTATTTCCTGGATAGGATCGGCATATTCTAAAACTAAAAATGTATGTATTTCTATGAAATTTTGTCTTTAGAGAGACAAAATTTCAACGTGTTAAATATAACTATAGTTATGGAGTTCTCAATAAATTATTCTAACAAGACATATATTTTTTATACCTTTAGATGCTTTTTTCATCGTATTTCTCATTTCTCGCTTCGTTTTCTCCTCTTTTCCCCAAGCTCGATCGTCGCTTTCCAAGGCTCCCTCGCCCGTCGACACGGAACAAAATATGATCCTTAAAGAGGGCCCGAAGTAATGGGGGCCAACGCCGTTGAAAAAGCCAACAATCTCCCGAAAGAGGACACTACCGGAATTCATTTCCTGCATTACCTTCGCAAATTTCGTACGTTTCCTCCAGACGGCAATGGAGTAGACGAGGGTTCCAGTAAACGGTGCCCCTCCCTCAAAAAGGAATGCTGGTTTTCTCTGTATACCTGCCATGTGGACGGAAACGGCAAACAGCTCTCAACGTCAGCTCACAGCCATGTTCAAAAAAAAACACAAATGTTCTCAAATTCCATTCTTTTACAGACAGACGCATATATTGAAACCCTATTCAAGCTACGCGCCCATGACGCGCTCTCACCTGCGCGACTCGTCGCTCTCCGTACAGGCAGAACAGCCCCCAGACAAATTCCCGGCGGGGAGGCTCGAACAGCAAAAGAATCGCAATGAAATATCCATGCAAAACGGCTCCGACGGAATTTGTCATCACAAAGCTTCATACGGCAAAGCACTATAGATACGCATGGCGCGCAAATACGAAAAAAACGGGAATAACGGGAATGGTCGAAAGATCGAATCGCACCTCAAACGAGGGGAATGGTCATGACATGAGGCAAGAGTTCGCCTTCTGGTCGGCAAAAAGAATTTTCTCCAAATGGAGCGAAACCAGGGCAGGAAACGGTCACACGGCGCTGCATTTCCCAAACGACAATTTGGCCATAGCGCTGCGCAGGATTGGCATCCCATCCGTTATCTTCCATCGCCCACACGGCCTTCTGCGTCTGCTCCCACAGGTTAAGAAGCTCATCGTCAGGCAGAAGCTGCAACTCGAGCGGGGGGGAACTCAGTTCCTGCGAAAAAGAGGATGCCGCAGAAAAAACAGGGGCCATGAGACGTCTCCAACAAAATTTATGGTAGATAGTATGCATATTGCTCCTAAAAGACAAGCCCTTCCTCTCCCCCGCAGAGTGTTTTAATTGAAAATCAATTCTAATTTTTTTTTAATTCCACTCTTTGCGTCACATCATTCAGCAAACATCAGCTTGCTTCCTCATGACTGCGTGCTGTCGCGCTTGCCTCATTCTTCCATTGCGAATAATCTAAAACGAATCTTTCACCGGAGACGCGCCTATGCCCGAGAAAAACGTCGCCGCATTTTACAGTAAGGCGGAACTGGCCCGATACTTCAATGTGCCGGAATCCACCA
>JAEXGX010000379.1 GCA_023450535.1 Pseudomonadota bacterium
CGTCTGTCCTTTTCGTTGGCCATGTGTGCCGCTCCTTCTGGTAACTTCAGATATGAATTTTACATCGCCGGAACCCGGAGCCGGCGCATCGTCCATGAAAACCGTTATCGGCGTATTTTCGAGAAAGCCTAGCCCCATTCCGAAAAAAATTCCAGTCCGTCACATCCCTAAGAGCAGTTTTACGTTGCGATTACACACGGCCGGGACACGATGTTGTGGCCCGCAGGTTTCACGCCTCGCTCGACTCCACGAGCAATTCCGCTTTGGAATTGCTCTTACTGCCACATCATGCATTGAGAAAAATCATCTCTGCTTCCGGCGTAGCGCGAGTCAGCACCTTGCCCCCGGATTCCGTCACTTCAAAAGTATCTTCAGTTCCTACCATACCGAATCCCGGAATCCCTACCTTTGGTTCCAGCGCGATAACCATGCCCTTTTCCAGCGGAGTGTCGAAGCCTCTGGCAATAACAGGCTGCTCGTCAATGGTCAGACCCAGACTATGTCCCAAAAAAGGCACGGAATTTTCCCCCAGTCCCATAAAGCCGTCTGCAAAAGGCGTCTTCGCCGCACGCGCCAGCGCATCGCTCCAAATCGCGGAAGGAAGTGTTCCCGGTTTGAGATCCTCCGCCGCGCGAGCCTGCACTTCTCGGCACAGCTCAAAGGCTGCGCGGGCTACAGCAGGCAAAGATGATTCCGCACCGGCCCAGAAACACTGCGTCTTGTCCGTCACATAACCGTTATAGCAGAACCCCATATCCACGGTCAGCGGCGTTTCCCAGCGCCATGGCGTACTTCCGCCAAGGCAGGGCAACGCAGGATGTTCTCCGCGAAACCCCATGGGGCCGTTATAATAATGCGGGTAATTACCGGAGTCATCTGCCGCCACATGTCCGTAAAAAATTTCCTCGCCCGGCGCGCTCATACGCATCAAGCCGCCATGTCCAAGATCGAGCATGATCTCCATACAACTACGGGCGATCTCCCATTCCGTCATGCCGGGAGAAATGACCTCCGGCAGGAGCAAACTCAGCGCTTCAGAGTGTCGTCGCCCAGCTTCCCGAATCAGCTCCAGCTCACACGGAGTTTTAACCGCACGGGCACGGCGCAAAGCAGCGTCGCCGGGCACAAAGCGAAAATGTTCCATCCGGCTTTGTAACAGATTCGCCATGTCCCACGGCAAGCCGCTCATTTCCGCCGCGATAACGCTGCCCGCCGGGCATCCGGCGTCGGTCAGCAGGGAGGCTGCATCTTTAAAAGATCGGTAAAGAGCGACATGCCCGACCGGGCTTTCCATAAGTGCCCGCTCCCGCCCTTTGCGAACGAGCAAAACGCCCGCGCCGTCACGCGGAAGCCAGTACAGGCCGCAGGCCATAGTACCCGTCAAATAATAGATGTTGACACGCGAGAATATCAGCAGCCCCGAAGCTTCCGGAGCTACATCAAGCAGCTTCTCACGCACTTTGGTACTGCGCAGAGCGGCTTCCTCGGCGGAAAAATGTTCCAACGCCGTATAGTGATGTGATCTTTCCATAACCACCCCCTACCTTCTTCCGGACTGGAGGGCAATGTTTATCATTCCAGAGCAGTTCAATGTTAAAATTACTCCACTCTGACAACATGTTTTGCCGCGTATTCCGCGCTTGATCCGGTCAGAAAATACGTCATTTGATCAAAAATATAGGCATCGCCAACAACGCGAAGGCCTTCCTTTTTCACAGCCTCAACCATACGGCCGAACGCTGCGGCCTGGCTGGCAACCTCTCCCTTATGGAACAAGATCGCATATCGCCCGCCCGGGATTTCCCGCACATCACCTGGATCTCCTTCCTCTGCCCGGGTGAAAAAATGGCACAGCCGGAATTCACCCCGCCGTGCGTCACATTCCGGAACAATCATGCCGAGGGGGGGATCTGTGGTATTTCCCCGCCCCATATCATGCGCGAGGCAGGCCGCATAACACTCAACATTCCCGCCGCTGCTGGTCATCTTCTCTGGCGTTGTAGGAGTGGCGATGATCCGTTCCGGTTTTCTCTCCTCAAAAAGCAATGTGTCATATTCCGCTTCCAAAGCTTCTTCCGTCAGGGCAACGAGTTTTTTCAGCATGGCTTCACGCCTGGCAAGACGCGCCCGTTCTTCCCGCAATATCCCGACGCGTTCCCGGAGCAGACGCAGATAAGCTCGGGGATCGCGCGCATCCCGGTAACTCCGGATTTCCCCCAGGGTACTGCCTGTTTCCTTGAGCAGAGAAATCAGATCAAAATCAAAATACTGTTCCATGCCGTAACGGCGGTAACCGTTGCCGGAAACATATTTCGGCTTGAGAACCCCCTCCCGGTCGTAGTGAAAAAGGGTCTCTTTCGTCGTGCGGCACAATCGGGCAAAATCCCCGGTTTTTAAAAAAGTTTCCGTTTTCATCATCTCCCTCTTGACCCTTGGGTTACCCCATAGTTTATATTGCTTCGTTACAGGTGGCAAGCCGTTGCATCAAACCAGTGCGCCAAACCAAGCCATTTGGCTGATACGCCGATCCTGTACGTTTGGCCGTTACATCCAAGCAGGAGCTCAAAAACCATGAGATGGTCGGAATTCACCTCTGCCCGCGCGGCATGCGCGTATTTTTTTATTTGCCCCGGTCTGGTCTACGGCTTGTTGACCGCCCGTCTGCCCGCGCTCAAAGCCCAGATTGGCGCGAATGAGGCGCAAGTCGGCCTGGTTCTGCTCTGTCTCGGATTAGCAGGGCTGACGGGACTCATCGGCAGTGCATGGCTCATCGCCCGTTGGGGCAGCCGTACCGTGCTTCGTCTGGGGTCTGTCATATTGCTCCTCGCTCTCCCGCTCTGCGGGCTGGCGCCATCCCCCCTTCTTCTCGCTCTGGCCGCAGTACTGGTCGGACTCGGCACGGGCCTGACCGACGTTTCCATGAACACACAGGGCATACAGCTTGAACGACGGTACCGTTCTTCATGCATGTCCATTCTGCATGCCTCATACAGTTTGGGCGGCGTGCTCGGCTCGGTAAGCGGCGCATTTTTCGCCGCACTGGGGGTCAGCCCCCTTATCAACTTCATTTGTGTCCTCGCGCTGTATGCCTGCTTCCGCCCCTTTGCCGTACCCCGCCTCCAGCAGGAAACAGCCGCAAAGCAGACGGAGCAAAAACGCGCTTCCCGAGCTTTGCCGCTTTTTGTCATCGGGTGCGGGCTGCTCGCCCTGTGTGACTATGCCGCCGAGGGCTCAGTGGCGGAATGGGGCAGTTTGCTGCTCTTCACCGTAAAGGGAGCCAGTGAACACACAGCAGCGCTTGTATACGGAGCGTTCTCCGGAACTACGGTATTCTGCCGTCTGTTCGGCGACCGACTGCGGAGCCGTCTGGGAGATTTTCCGCTCGTATTCGGCGGGGCGTTGCTGGCGGCCTGCGGCATGGGCATTGTACTGTTTTCTCCCTGGCCGGCCGTCTGCCTCGCAGGGTATGCCTGTATGGGCGCGGGGCTTTCCCCCATCGTGCCCATTCTGTTCAGCCGCGCGGGAGAACACCCCGGAGTTACACCAGGTGAAGCCAGCGCCGTCATTTCCGTTTTGGCTTACGGCGGCCTGCTGTTTTTCCCGCCCACACTAGGCTGGCTCGCGCACAGTGTTGGGCTGGACAATGCCCTTTTGGTAGTGTTCGCACTCTGCTGGATTCTGTGCGCCGGGACGTTCCTGTTGAAACCCGGCAAAAAACGCGCTCCCGCCGCATAAACCAGTTTATCCGCATTAACGCGCAAGGCGCATCCCGGAATTTTGCCTTACTCAAGCAAAAAACCGTGATGCGCCTTTCTGCATCTCCGACTCGAACATTCCGCTATGAACAAGTTCACTTTGAATTGCTCTCGGAGTCGAGTGTAACGAGACTCCGCCGCGACGCCGGAGTAGCCGCAACTCACTTGCGGCGTTGAGCTCCGGCGGAGGCGTGAAGCTTGTGGGTCAGAACATCGTATCCTGCTCATGTATAATCTTAAAGTTAAAATACCCATTGAAAATATCTGCCAGCCAGACCCTATGTTTTAACT